>CAINEZ010000554.1 GCA_903847905.1 uncultured Bacteroidota bacterium | reverse complement strand
CTCTCCCTTCGGGAGAGGGCTAGGGTGAGGGCGTTTGGGCAACGGGCTGCCGGTTTCCGTAAAGAAAACATGGGCCGCCAGGTCGCCAAAGCGGACTTCCCCGCCGATGTTCCCCGCTTCATCGAACAACCCGGCGCCCAGCTTGCAGTAGCGAAAACCGCCGCCAAGGCCCGGCACGCGCATTTTCCCGCCCTTCGCCTTCGTGTACTCGTATCCGTTAACAGGAAAATGAATTTATGATAAACATTAATAAAATAAAAAATATATATTTTCTCGGTATCGGCGGTATCGGAATGAGCGCTCTTGCGAAATATTTCAAAGCAAAAGGTGTTAATGTGAGTGGCTATGATAAAACTCCAACTCCGCTAACTGATGAGTTGATCAGAGATGGTATCCAAATTCATTTTGAAGAAAAAATCGAATCTGTTCCAAAAGATATTGACCTGGTTGTTTATACTCCGGCTGTTCCAAAGGACCATAAAGAATATGTTTACCTGAAAGAAAAAGGATATGATATACGGAAACGCGCTGAAATATTGGGAATAATTACAAAGAACTCCTATACTGTTGCTGTTTCGGGTACTCACGGGAAAACAACTATTACATCCATGATTGCCCATATCCTTAAACAATCCGGCATTGATATTTATTCTTTTATCGGCGGTATAAGCAAAAATTATAAATCAAACCTTATATTATCCAAAAAAAATTCTATTGCTGTTGTTGAGGCTGATGAATTTGACCGTTCCTTCCTACAGCTACATCCTGACATTGCAGTTATTTCAGCTATGGACGCGGATCATCTTGACATATATGGCAGCAGAGATTACATGATAGAATCTTTCAGATTATTTGCTAACCAGATAAAAGATAATGGCACTTTATTTTTGAAAAAGAGCCTTAAACTTACCGGAGTAATTCCTAATATAAAAACATATTCTGCGAAAGAAAAAGCTGATTATTTTGCAGATGATATTCAAGTTAAAAACGAATGTTTTTATTACACTATTAATTGTCCTGATAATATTAAAATATCTGTAAAAGCTGGCGTACCCGGATTACATAACGTGGAGAATGCAGTTGTTGCGTCCGCTGTTGCGTTAAATTTTGGCGTAAAGCCTGAAAATATTAAAAAAGCGTTACAAAGTTATAAAGGTGTTTGCCGGCGCTTCGATTACAGAATAAAAGAAAAAGAAATTGTTTTTATTGATGATTATGCGCATCATCCGGAAGAAATAAAAGCCTGCATAAATGCAGCAAAAAAATTATATCCAGGTAAAAAAATCACTGGAATATTTCAGCCTCATCTTTACACAAGAACACGTGATCTTGCTGAAGAATTTGCAAAAAGCCTTGCCATGCTTGACGAATTGATATTACTTGATATTTACCCGGCGAGAGAACTTCCTATTAAAGGCGTTACTTCGGAAATGCTTTTGAAGAAAATAAAAATGAAAAATAAAATAGTTTGCTCAAAAGAAATATTGATTGAAGAATTAATTAAAAGAAAATTAGAAGTGCTTATTACTTTAGGTGCAGGAGATATTGATCAATTAGTTGAGCCAATCGAGAAAAGCTTAAAAAATATTTTAAAAATCACAAAAAAATTATGATAAAGAAAATAATCATAATATTTATTTGGTTAATTCTGGTTGCAGGACTCGTAGTACTTCTTGGATTTATTGAAAAAGAAAATCAGTCCCAGACTTGCAATAAACTTGATATTTTGATTAAGTATAACAGTAATGATTATTTTATTACAGCCGATGATATTAATATATTCCTTGCTGCAAAAGGGTTTAAGGTTAAAGGGGCTTCATTATCAGACATTGATGAGGGAAAAATAGAAGTTGCTCTTCGCACAATTCCCTATATCGAAAATGTTGATGTATTTATTGCTATAGACGGAAATGCAGAAATAAACATTGTACAAAAAAAAGCGATAGTAAAAGTTTATAACAAATATGGTCAACAGTTTTATATTGATGATAAAGGAAAATTGATGCCATCAAGTGATAAATATACTGCGCGTTTGCCAATTGCAAACGGGTATATCAACGATATATATAGTCCATTTACAAAACTTGACGTGTGCGACTCGGCTACCGCTGATTCATTAATTATGACGACATCCATTTACAAAATTTTCAGGATAGCTCAATTTCTTGAAAAAGATGATTTCTGGAAAGCAATGGTTGAAGAAATATTTACGAACAGCAAAGGCGACATTGAGCTATTTACCAAAATCGGTGAACAGACAGTGATTTTTGGTAACATTGACAATATGGAAGAAAAATTTGAAAACCTTTTGGTCTTTTACAAAAAGGAATTAAATAAAATAGGTTGGATAAAATACAAAACAATAAATTTAAAATATAAAAACCAGGTAGTTTGTTCAAAAATTTAATTTTTAAAATATGGAATCACAAGAAATTGTTGTCGGTTTAGACATAGGCACTACAAAAATTGCAGCAATTGTGGGCAGCAGAAATGATTATGGCAAGATTGAAATTCTCGGGATCGGAAAATCCGAATCTATTGGAGTTACCCGTGGAGTTGTTGCCAATATCGAAAAAACTGTGCAATCAATAAAGGCGGCGATAGAAGAAGCGGAGCAGAAATCCGGAGTTAATATAAGAGTTATAAATGTTGGCATAGCGGGGCAGCACATAAAAAGTATTCAGCACCGCGGCAACATTATGCGCAATAGCCTGGAAGACGAAATAAAACAGCAGGATATAGATATCCTTGTTGAAAATATGTACAAACTTGTGATGCAACCGGGAGAAGAAATTATTCACGTTATTCCCCAGGAATATATAGTTGATAAAGAACCTGGAATCAAAGACCCTATTGGGATGTCTGGTATTTGCCTGGAAGCAAATTTCCATATCATCACAGGGCAGGTTGCTGCTGCAAAAAATATTCACAAGTGTGTAAGCAAAGCAGGGCTTGAAGTTGCAGAACTTATACTTGAACCCTTAGCTTCGTCTGATGCTGTTTTAAGTGAAGAGGAAAAAGAGGCGGGAGTCGTCCTAGTTGATATTGGTGGTGGTACAACTGACATTGCAATTTTCCAGGATGGAATTATCCGGCATACAGCTGTAATTCCTTTTGGCGGTAATATAATTACTGAGGATATCAAAGAAGGTTGCACTATTATTCGCAGCCAGGCAGAAGCTTTGAAAATAAAATTCGGGTCTGCGCTTGCCAGTGAAAATAAGGACGAAGAGATCGTATCAATTCCGGGTTTGAGAGGCAGAGACCCAAAGGAAATTTCACTTAGAAATCTTGCAAGTATAATTCAGGCAAGGATGGAAGAGATCATTGAGCATATTTATTATGAAATAAAAAATTCGGGTTGTGAGAAAAAACTTATAGCAGGTATAGTACTTACAGGCGGTGGCGCTCAATTAAAACATGTCGCTCAATTGACAGAGTTCGTTACAGGAATGGATACCCGCATAGGTTATCCCAACGAACACCTTGCAAAAAATGTTTCTGAAGAAATAGCAAGCCCAATGTTTGCTACGGGAGTAGGTCTTGTATTAAAAGGCTTTGAACGTCTTGAAAAGCTTGAAAACAAAGACAAAGAGAAGAAAAAAACAAAAGAAAAAAGTAAAGTACAAAACCATTCAAATAAAACCAACGGAAGTTTTTTTGATAAGATTTTCGCCAAAGGAAAAGAATTTTTTGAAGATGGTGGGGCAAATTAATTTAATCAATAAATATTAACATTTTGCATAAAATTTATGTTAATAAAATATTAATATATCAGGTTTACAAACTTATCATTTAACTACTTTTATCAAACAGAAATTACTTATGACCGACATGATACAATTTGATCTTCCAAAAAGCCAATCCTCTATTATAAAGGTTATTGGTGTTGGCGGCGGCGGTAGCAACGCTGTTAACCATATGTTTAAACAAGGCATTGAAGGAGTAGATTTCATCGTTTGTAATACCGATGCACAAGCTCTTGATATAAGCCCTGTGCCCGTGAAAGTACAAATTGGTGCAAGCTTAACAGAGGGACGCGGCGCAGGATCTATACCCGCTGTCGGTAAAAATGCTGCAATTGAAAATATTGATCAGCTAAAATCTTTGCTTGAAAAAAATACAAAAATGTTATTTATTACCGCCGGAATGGGTGGTGGTACCGGCACTGGTGCGGCTCCTGTAATTGCTGCCACGGCAAAGGAAATGGGAATTCTTACTGTTGCTATCGTTACAATCCCTTTTGCATTCGAAGGAAGAAAAAGAAAACTTCAAGCAGAAGAAGGCATCAGAGAATTAAGAAAAAATGTAGATACTCTTCTTGTTATTTGCAATGATAAATTAAGAGAGCTTTACGGAAATCTTTGTCTTTCCGAAGCATTCGGTAAAGCTGATAATATTTTAACAACTGCTGCAAAAGGTATAGCTGAAATAATTACTGTCCCCGGTTATATAAATGTTGACTTTGAAGATGTAAAAACTGTAATGAAAAATAGCGGTGTTGCCATTATGGGATCTGGCTTTGCTGAAGGCGATAACAGAGCTATTAAAGCTGTTGAAATGGCATTATCTTCTCCTCTACTAAATGATAACCAAATAAAAGGTGCAAGTAATATTCTTCTTTATATTGCTTCAGGGCAGGAAGAGATTAGAATGGACGAAGTTACTGAAATTACTGAATTCATTCAGCACGAATCAGGCTCTACTGCTGAGATCATATGGGGTAATGGCAATGACGAAACACTTGGCACTCAGATCGGAGTTACACTAATTGCAACTGGTTTTGATTCTTCCGGATCAATTATAAATGTTCCTGCATCCACAGTACAAAAAGAAAGAAACGTAATTCCTCTTGATCAGGAAGCTGCCGCTGAACCTATAAAATATCCTGTTTCTGTTGAAGATGAAGATATCAATAACATTACATTGAAAAAAAATATTAAAGAAAAAAAATTAAAAGAAGAAATAGAAGAAAATCTATTATTTAATCCACAAGAAATCTTTTTGAAAAAGGAAGAGCCAAAGATAGAACCAAAACAAAACATTTTGAGTGAACCTGAAATCTTTTTGAAATCAGAGAGCAAGCAAGAAGTTAATAAACATGAAGAAAATGAAAATATTCTAAGCGATCCCGATCAAGAAGTTTTAAAAAAGAGGCAGGAGCGCGTTGACACTCTTAAAAAAATGAGTATGAAAATAAGGACTGTTAAAGGACTTACTGAAATGGAACAAGAACCGGCATACATGAGAAAGAATGTTGTGCTTACCAATATTCCGCCTTCTTCCGAATCGAATATATCACGTTATTCATTGTCGGAAGATGAAGATAATAAAATAGAATTAAAACAAAACAATTCTTTTTTGCACGATAACGTAGATTAAAAAATATTGTAACTATACAGTTGGTGAAATAAAATAGAACGCTGATTCGCTAGTGCTAACGCTGATAATTATGATAAACACTGATAAATAAAATAATATTTAATCTTATGCAATCTGTGTTATCTGCGTTCCATTCCATTGCATGAGTAATTAAGAAAAATTTTGAAATTATATAATATGAGCCTTGTTGACAAAATAAATGTTGATATCAAAACGGCAATGCTTGCAAGAGAACCTAATAAATTAGAAGCTTTGCGAGCTATAAAAGCTGCATTACTTCTTGCATATACTTCGGGTGAGCCTGTTACGCAAGAAACTGAAATAAAATTATTGCAGAAAATAATTAAGCAACGAAAAGAAGCAGCAGAAATATACGCATCCCAAAACCGTGAAGATCTTGCATCACACGATATGTATGAAGCTGAAATAACTCAACAATATCTTCCGGCGCAAATGAGTGATGATGAAATTAAAGATGTAATAAAAAATATTATTTCACAAACCGGTGCTTCTTCTATAAGAGATATGGGAAAAGTTATAGGGATAGCTTCAAAGGAACTTGCAGGAAAAGCTGAAAATAAAACTATTTCTGAAATTGTAAAACAATTACTCAATACCTAAAATTTACGTTCATGTGAGTTTAGCCGGCAAGGAGTTGCCGGTTTTTTTATGGCTTTTGATATCCCTTTTGTCATGTATTATTCCGAAGATTTTTGGTTCTTAAAAAGCTATTACTTGCCAGCTATTCATAAAATTATAACATATTGCTTTTAAGTTTAATATTTATTAATTACAATATGGATTTGCATATTTACTGCAACCGTAGCAAAAGAAT
>CAINEZ010000553.1 GCA_903847905.1 uncultured Bacteroidota bacterium | reverse complement strand
CTGCATAAAACAAATCTTGATGCTTTTTCTTTCGCCTACAATAGGCTTTATTAAAAGTTTTTTACATACATTTGTTCATATCTTTGCATGAAAAAATTACCGAACTATTGATAAATACGATAGTACTTTATAAATAAAATACATATAAATTGATGTAATTTTTCATTGATATAAAAAACAATAAGAGGAATTATTTTAATGAAGATAACTAAAGAAACCGGGTTGTTTTATGCTGTAATCGCGCTTGGTATTTCATCAGTGATTACTCAGATTATTTATATCCGCGAGTTCTTAAATTTGTTTTACGGAAACGAGCTTATTTTCGGTATAATTCTGGCAAGTTGGATGATACTTACTGCTGCCGGCGCTTATCTTGGGAAATTTTCAAAAAGAATTAAACGGAGAGAAAGATATATCATAATTCTTCAGATATTCTCGGCAGTTTTTCCTTTGTTATCAGTCTTTTTACTTCGTTGGCTAAGAAATATTATTTTTCCTGCAGGAGTCATGCTCAGCATACCTGATGGAATACTAACATCTTTAACATTTCTTGCGCCGTATTGTATTATTTCCGGCTTTCTTTTTACCTTTTTTTGTATTATATTATCAGAAAAACTTAATAGCAACCAGATAAGCCGTGTTTATTATTTTGAAACTATCGGCAGTATCATAGGGGGATTTGTTTTTAATTTCATTCTGGTTTTTTTACTTAATAGCCTGCAAAGCTTATATATACTGCTTTTCGTAAATCTAAGCGCAGGACTTGTTATCTCAATTATTAACAAACGCCGGAAAGCGATAATTTTAATTGTGGCTCTGATAGCCGGATTCCTAGTTCTAACACTTTCTTACGATCTTGAAAAATACACCAAAGAAAGACAGTTCAAAGGACAGGAGCTCCTTTTTTATAAGGATACTCCTTATGGCAATCTTGTCGTAACCCGTAGCGGTGAACAGTTAAACTTTTTTGACAACAGCATGTTGCTTTTTTCTACTGAAAATCTTGCCGACAATGAAGAAGCCGTGCATTATGCAATGTTGCAACACAAAAACCCAAAAAAAATATTATTAATCTCTGGCGGAGTTAACGGGCTTGCTAAAGAGATTATAAAATATCCTGTTGATAGCATTTATTATGTTGAGATAAATCCTTTTCTTGTAGAACTTGGAAAAAAATATACTAAGAACTTAGAAAGCCCTAAGATTAATATTATAACTGAAGATGCGCGCTTTTTCATTAAACAAACCAACGAAAAATTTGATGTTGTTATTATTGCTCTTCCCGAACCAACAACTGCTCAGTTAAACAGGTTATATACGTTTGAGTTTTTTAAAGAAATTAAAAAAAGGCTGAACAAAGATGCCGTGATTTCTTTTGGTTTACTTTCATCGGACGATTATGTAAGCGAAGAAGCGAAAAGCATCAACTCAGTAATTTATAATACTCTGAATAAAGTTTTTAAGAATATCATTATTATTCCGGGGAACAGAAATTACTTCATTGCTTCAGATGCTATATTAAGGATTGATATTACAAAGCTTGTTGAAGAAAAAGGAATCCGGAATACTTATGTGAACGGGTATTACATCAACGACAATAATATCCGCGACAGGATGAACTATATAATGAAACACATTGACAGGGGGTCCGAGATCAATCACGATTTTCATCCTATCGTTTATTTCCATCAGATGAAATACTGGATGAGCCACTTTAAAACTAATTATTACTTTCTTTTTGGGATATTTATAATATTACTGTTGATCTTTATGATAAGGCAGAGACCTGTGAATTTTTGCCTTTTTACAGGGGGATTTGCAGCTTCAGCAATAGAAGTTATTTTACTTATATCTTTTCAGATAATATACGGTTATGTTTTCCAGATGATAGGTATCATCATTATGCTTTTTATGGTAGGATTAGCCCTTGGTTCTTTTTATATTAACAAAAGGAGTAAAAATAATTCAGTAGGTAAGTACCTGAAAATACAGTCTGGGATAGCCCTTTACTCTATTATATTGCCTTTTATTCTACTTGTGCTTAATCTTGCGGGTAAAAACCCATTTCTGATACAGGCAATCTATGTAGTCTTGATTCTTATTATTGGCAGCCTCACAGGTATGGCTTATTCTCTTTCATCTAAAATAATTAAAAAAGATATTTCTTCCATTGCATCTGAGACTTATGGAGCCGATTTATTTGGTTCAGCAATTGGCGCTATAATATTATCTGCATTTTTATTACCTTTGCTGGGAATTTTTGAAGTATGTTTTTTGACTGGCTTACTAAATATTTTTAGCGGTATTATTTTATACAGCAAAAGAAAGAGTTACCATGTCTGAAGTGCATAAAACAAAGGATACCAGAAATCTCACAAAAAGAGATTTCCTAAAAAAAAGTGTTCTTGGAATTTGTGGAATAGCAGCTGGAGCATATTGCTTTCCGCTGATTTCAAATAAAGCTAATGCAAGCCCAATGAACTTAAATGACGATCTTGCCGAACTCATAAAACACAGCAGGGAAGCATCTAATTACACCCCCGGGGAAGGAAATTATGTCCAGTGCAATCTATGCCCCAACGGATGTAATCTGGCTGAAAACGGAAGAAGTAAATGCAGAAACAAATTCAATGTAAAAGGGAAATTATACACCATTGCTTATGGTAATCCTTGTATTGTTAACACAGATCCCATTGAGAAGAAACCTCTTTTTCATTTTCATCCTGAAATCAATATTTATTCTCTTGCAACTGCCGGATGTAACCTGCATTGCCTAAATTGTCAGAACTGGACCATTTCCCAGGTAGGACCTGAAAACACTGATAACTACGACCTAAAACCTTCTGATGTTGTGAGCGCTTGCTCAAATGCAGGGCTTACTGCAATTGCTTTTACATACTCTGAACCTATTGCTTATTATGAATATATGCTGGAAACAGCGAAACAGGCAAAAGCTAAAGGAATAAAATCAGTAGTTGTTTCAAACGGTTATATAAACGAAAAACCATTAAAAGAACTTTGCAAATATGTTGATGCCGCAAGCATTAATCTGAAAAGCTTTAAAGACAGTATTTATCACGATTTAAACAGCGGCAGCCTTCAGCCCGTGCTTAATGCGCTTAAAACATATAAAGAAAGCGGAGTTTGGCTGGAAATTATTAACCTTGTAGTACCTACATGGACAGATGATATGGATATGATTAAAGGAATGTGCGAATGGCTTGTAGCAAATGGTTTCAGCGAAACACCTTTACATTTTTCACGCTTTACTCCTATGTATAAACTTACAAACTTACCTTATACCCCTGTTGACACATTGGAAAAAGCTATGGCAACAGCAACCAAAGCCGGGCTGAAATACGTTTACATAGGCAATGTGCCAGGACATGATGCCGAAAACACTTTTTGTCCGAAATGCAGGAAAAAAATAATCAACAGAAAAGGATTTATAGTTACTGAAAAGCATATAAAAAATGGCAACTGCGAATATTGTAATTTTGCAATAGCAGGAGTCTGGGAATAAAACAATAAACTATGGCAAAAAAATCTACACCAAAGAAAACAGCTAAAACAGGAGCTAAAAAGAATATAAAAAAGCCTGCTGTAAAACCAAAATCTGCTACCAAAAAAGTTAGCAAACCTAAACCGGTAAAAAAACCTGTTTCGAAAAAAGTTGTTGTAATAAAAGTAGCAGCAAAATCAAAACCTGTTGCAAAGAAGATTATTCCTAAAAAGCCGGCAGTAAAACAAAAAAAACAAATTAAAAAAACGGAATCGAAAAAATTGCAGCTAAAGAAAAAAGTTGTAAAAAAGTTCATTAAGGCACCAAAACAAAAAATTTCCGAAAAGCCTGCTAATAAAATGAAAGTAATAAAAGCTATCGTTAAAAAGAAACTTTTAAAACCAAAAACTATTGCTAAAAAAGCTATTTCAAAAAAACCTGTTGTTAAAAAAGTGCAACCAAAGAAAAAAGTTGTAAAAAAGCTTACTCATGTTCCTAAGCAAAAAATTTCCAAAAAGCCTGTCAAAATAGTTAAAACTTTAAAAAAATCTTTAATAAAAGAGACTCCAAAAGTCAAAGAAACTTTAAAAAAGCCTGTTGAAAAAATAAGTATCGCCATACCAACTGCAACAGTTTTTAAAAGGCCGAAAATTGTTTCTATGAAGGATGTTCAAAAGTTTGAAGCCAACTACAACAGGGCTGATATGTTTTATAAAAATGTACTGAAAGCAGAGATTGTAAAACGTTATTCTTTTCAGAATGAAGAAGGGAGAGAATTCCTAATAAAAGATCAAAGCCTTACAATAAAAACTAATGATAAAGAATCTACTATATCTGAAAAAGCGCGCGATCTTGACTGGAACGATATTTATGTGGAGATTTTTAGTAAATATCCTGACGGAGAAGGATGGATAAAATATACCGAAGCTGAATACCTTGCTTATTTTTTCCCCGGTCGTGTGTTTTGGGCAAAAATGGAACCCATTAAACTTCTTTGCACCGATATACTTTCAAAGGCAATTGACAGCGGCATTTATAAAGAACTTCTTTATATGTATCCGAAAAATTCCGGACGCTTGTCTAAAACATTCAAAATAAATACCAAGACTTACAGTTTTAATTTTATTCAAACATACCACGAAGACGGAGAAAATTCATATTACTCTATTGGAATAAGTCTGCCTTTTGTGCTTCTGATGGACTTTAGAATTGATTATAAAATTTATAAACAGTAAATACCAAGATTTTATACCAATGCTTATTATGAAATTGTCCAAAGGATAAGTTCATAATTATGCAGTGGTAAATGCCGATAGACAATATGTTTAGTCCTGCATTTTTGG
>CAINEZ010000552.1 GCA_903847905.1 uncultured Bacteroidota bacterium | reverse complement strand
TGATTTATTTATTAACAAAATAATGTTGATTTGTTGGGTTTTTAGACAGTCTGACGGCGACGGTTCCGATAGCTATCGGAATAGAGCACTTCCGTGTCTGCCCCCACAAATATTTCTCAAAGTTACAAAAGTTTCCGTCAACCACCCCCGATAGCTATCGGAACCGCAGCTGATTGCAGACCTAAGTTAGGCTTAGTTGGTTTCATGTCACTTTTTGAATTTATATTTTGTCATTCTTTTATCCCCTACTTTTATTAAAATTCCTTCATCTACACCTGTTTTCAAGTCTCTACTTGCAGTTGCAGTCGAAACATTTTTAAAATATCTCAAATATTCTTGTCTGGAAAAACTGTCTCTTTGAAACTTCTCTTGAGCAATTGTAATTCTGTCAAGACCGGTCAGAGAAGTACTTTGAATTTGCAACAATGATTCAAGAGAGTCTTCAATTATTCCAAGCATAAATTCAATAAATATTGTTGAATTACCTGCTGCATCCGACCTAGATAGAGAGTCATAATATTGTTTTTGTCTTTGCTTAATTAATAACTCAATGGGTAAGAATTCAAAAACAGGATATTTATTCATCAGAATAACGGTCTGCCATAATCTACCCATTCTTCCATTTCCATCGATAAAAGGATGAATAAATTCAATTTCATAATGAAATACACAACTCTTTATTAATAAAATATCTTTATCCTTTTTTAAATAATTAAAAAGATTTTTCATTAATGGTTTTACTTGTTCACTTGGTGGAGCCAAATGCGCAAGTTTTGAACCTTTAATTATTCCAACAGATTTTCCTCGCAATGATCCTGGAGCGTCAATCAATTCATTCATTAAAATGGAATGCGCTTTTAAAAATGAAGCAAAGATTCTATAATCGAATTCTTGAATTTTATTATAAACAGAAATAGCATTTTTAACTTCTGTTATGTCTTTTTTAGGCGCTATTATCTTTTTATTCTCAAATATAGCTGTAATCTGGTCCTCCGTTAAACTATTTCCTTCAATTTCAAGGAAAGAATGAATTGTTTTAATTCTGTTTTTTTTTCTTAGTTCTGTACGAGGCTTATGTAAATGAAAAGAATTTACTTCTCCTAATTTTTCTGAAATAGATGAAATTAATTCAAGAATTCTATCAGTTATGTTATATGGTGGTTTCATATTAATTTAATTGATACTATCATTTGATACTATCAAAGATAATATAAATTTTAATTATTGATAAAAAATTCTATTATCATTGAATAAATTCCAATTAAGCCTAACGATTAAGCATTGCTTACATTGGCGGACAAGTCAGACGGAGTCGGACGTATCCGCCGAAATAATATTTATTAACTACACATCGCTGCACCGTCTTCCGATAGCTATCGGAACACGAGCCATTGAAGCAATGCTAAGTTATGGCTGCCAAATTTTGTCTGTGAAATTGTCGAGCTACTTGCAATTTATTTTTTGACATACGAAAATCTTTTATGTCCGTCTTGCACTTCTATTTTTGTAATGCTGTCAAGCGGAATAGTTTTTCTAATGGATTCGATAAATCTTGATTCTACACCAATTACTTTGTTACCACTAACAAAAATTCTGTCGAAATAAAAAATTGTCCGTTTGTTTTTGTATCCATAGGTAAATCTTGTTTCAATAGAAGGACTATTTGTCAATTGAGCAGGATTGTTTTTTTTGTCCTTACACTTAATTGTCGTAATAGGATTTGCTTTATAATAATATCTATCAAACCCAGTAGGTCCCTTTACAACAACGTCTAATAATTTTGTTGAGTCAATGCCAGCAAATTGTTGTTTGAAACTGTCGAGTGAAATGTAGTAGGTCGTACAAGAAGTCAAGTATAAAAGTCCCGATGTAATTGCTGTCAAGAATATTTTTTTTGTCATTGAGATATTTTTTGATGTAAATAATGTCGTCTATTTTGGTTGCCACTAACGACAGTTCGTCTAAAAACCTTCGTTATTGTTTTAAATTTGAACAAATATAAAGCGATTATAGCAATGGCAATAATATTTTGAAATATAATTTTGAAAAAATAGTAATATTTTAAATTGGCTTATTTTAAGTTTTATGAGAGAGTTTAAATGCAAAAATGAAAAGACAAGTGTTTTCAGGTAATCCCTGAATGTATCTATTCCTAAAATATTTATTATTCTTCTGAAATTATAAGCAATGAACATAAACCCCACATCGGCGCTTGCCCTATCCTTACCCTGTTTCGTGAGTATGTAACTGAAACCCCATTGCCTCTTGATGGTTCCGTAGGGGTGCTCTACTATTGCCTGTAGTTGTTTATAAGCACTTTTATTTTTTTCAACATTCACACGATTTTGTTCCATGTATTGAGCATATTCGCTGCGCTCTATCACCCTGCCTGGTCCACGCATATTTTTGGTGCATAGAGTTAATACAGGGCAATTTTTACAAGCTTTCGTTTTATAATGTTTAACTCTGATCTTCGTTCTGAGCATTCCGCCTTGTTTGCCATACCAATTACCATTAGTTCTTAGTGTTTGTTGTTCGGGACAAGTATATGTATCATCTTCTTTGTTGTATGTAAAGTTCATCAAATTATACCTTTGATCAGGTGCATTTGATGCTATATCTGGTATTGCTACTATTGCGTTTATTCCAAGTTCCTGCGCTATCTTTAGTTCTGATCCTGTATGATACCATTTATCGTATAATGCTGTAAAGTCGTTGGTGCGCAAAATACTTTTTGCTCTTTGCAGCATATTACCCATAGCTTTGCTATCGTTGTTGTTGGTAACCTTATAATCTATTGGCAAGTTGTGTTTGCCATCAACCGTGGTTTGAACATTGTATGCGACTTCGGTAATATTGTTTCGGGTAATCATCTGCCGGCTTTCAGTATCGGATGTTGATACTTGCGCTTCACCTGTTTCATTAATTTGTTTCTCAATTTCTTCGTACTGCTGTTTTCGTTGTTCTTGTTTTTTTATTTCTTGTTGAATTTGTTCTTTGTTGTCGCCGTCTTGCTCAGCCAATGCTGAGTTGTATTCATCCAGCCTATTTTCTATATATGCCAAATGACGATCTATTTTGCCTTGATTGTAATTGTTCTTCTTGCTGTTTTGTGCGCGTAGCTTTGTAATGTCACCAGCTATAAGCTTCCCGCCAATCAAGTCAAAGTGCTTGGCTATTTGCACTGTTGCACGAAAAACTTTCTTTATCGCTTTTGGATTATCCATTCTAAAGTTAGAGATGGTGTTGTGGTCGGGTTGCAAACATTTTAAAAGCCACATTACTTCAATGTTGCGTTTGCATTCTTTTTCCAGATCCCTTGAAGAACGTACTTTATTCAGGTAACCATAAATATAAAGCTTGAGCAGGTCGGCAGGATGATATGCAGGGCGACCATTCTCTATATAATCCATGTCAAATCCATAATCTTTTAACGACAGGCTATCTACAAAAAGGTCTATTACTCTTACTTCATTATTAGGGTCTATTGATTCTTCCAGTGAAATGGGGAAAAGATTTGTTTGCTGGCGGGGTTGTCCTATTATGAATTTCATACTGTAAAGCTATGAAAATACCAGTAAATTAAATAGTCTTAATTGATTTATTTATTAACAAAATAATGTTGATTTGTTGGGTTTTTAGACAGTCTGACGGCGACGGTTCCGATAGCTATCGGAATAGAGCACTTCCGTGTCTGCCCCACAAATATTTTTTAAAGATACTAAAGTTTCCGTCAACCACTAACCGCAGCTGATTGCAGACCGAAGTTATAGCCATGTTGCATTTTACTGTCTTTGGTATTGTCCGTAAATGTCCGTAGATGTCCGTTTTTTATTTGTAAAAATCTTGTCGTTTATAAAGAAAACAGCATACTAATCTCTAATTCCTTTTGCTCAGTCTTGTGATTTTTTTGAATAAATATTTCTGCTGTCAAATTATTTATGTAAAATTTAGATTCCGTAATTGTCTGTAATTGTCCGTAATTGTCCGTAATTTTTGTCCGTAAATCTCCGTGTAAATATTCAAAATAATTATGATAAAATTTATTCAATGCATTATACTAATAAATTTTGTATGCTGTTTTTTTTCCGTAAATGTCCGTTTTTTTGTCTGTAAAAGTCCTTGTATTTTTTCCCTATGCAATTGGCTATAACGATTAAGGGCTGCTAACGGCGGCATTTTAGAGCACTTTAGTGTCTGCCCCACAAATATTTTTTAAAGATACAAACTTTTCCGTCAACCACGAACCGCCGCTGGTGGCAGCCCTAAGTTATGCGTTCGGGCTATTATACTTTTGTCTTTGGTAAAATTGTGGCTGAATTAAACCGAACCAATTTTTCCCAATCAATTTCCCCATTGTCGTTACAAAATTCGTTAGCAAATTCTTTTGTAAATTTGTTAATCATTTGCGAATACGATTTCACAAAATCATCATTTTTCTCTTTAGCTTTGTGACCAAGAGGCTCAATTATTTCAACGAATAAATTTTTGTCTCCAGATATAAACTCCCAAAATTTTTGACCGCAATATTTGAAATAGTCTCCCTTGTCTGGCTGGTTGTCTCTACCGTAACAACAACCATTAACGGCAACAATGTTAAGTTGAGAATTACTTGTCCTTAAAGTCTTTTTTGCTGTTTTAAAGTCTGAAACCATTTTGGCAATTTGAGAACTATTACCCCAATTAGGTCCAGATTTTATATTTACAATATTTCTTACTTCGTTATTGTCAAATTCAAGGTCAATACCAATAGTTGTTGATTTCCGTCCGTTGTAGACTTTACCATTAATAAATATTGCTAGTCCTTCAAGCCAGTCGCCAAAAATGGTTTCTTCATTTGAGGAAATATGAGCATCAACAATTCCACTAATAATTTGCTCTGCCGTTAGAACAAATTTTGCTTTGAAGAGATAAGGATTTTTGCGTTTAAGAACTTGCGAAAGTTTTAGTCCGTCAAGGCTTTGAATACGCTTTTGATGAAATGTTCCAATATTTTGCTCAACGTACTGCGATACGTCTTTCAGGTTTAATTTTTTCATATTTTACTTTTGGTTCTAATAAATAAAGTTCAACTGGCTTTAACTGTTTATTAACCATTTCACAGTATTCGGGAACAATGTCTATACCGATTGAATTACGTTTCATTCTGCTTGCAACAACCAAAGTTGTCCCTGAACCCATAAATGGGTCAAGAACGGTATCACCTTCTTTTGTAAAAAGTTTTATAAACCATTCTGGAAGTTCTTCAGGAAATGCAGCACTATGATTTTTATTATTGCACTCTGTCGCTAAATGAAGAACATTCGTAGGATATGCTTTGTCTCTGTCTAACCAGTTTGAAATGTTTTTGCCAAAACCACTTCCAACTTTTGAGTTATCACGAATTTTGTCAGTATCAGAAAGATTTTTAAGTCTGGTTTTTGCCCAGTCGCCCATTGGAACCATTACTTCTTCCTGATACATATTGAATTTTCGATCTTTGTTAAATTGCAGAAGTCTTTCCCAAGAATCACGAAAACGATTTGGCCATTTACCAGGGTATGAATTTTTTTTGTGCCATATAAATTCTTCTGTCCAGAGCCAACCTTGTTTACGCATCTCTAATATCAATTCCATCACATACGTGCTCCTCTCTCCGTCAACAACTTTCTCTTTAATATTTAGAATAAAAGTTCCTGTCGGATTAAGTACTCTTAAAAGTTGTTTAGAAATAGGCAAAAACCAATCAACATAATTGTCAGGAATAATACCACCGTAAGTGTCTTTACGTTGGTCTGCATAGGGAGGAGAAGTCACAATTAAGTTAACCGAATTGCTTGGGAGTTTTTTTAATTGCTCTTTACTGTCACCAAGATATATGTCGGTCTTTATTTCCATTTTTTTAATTTTACTTAGTCAACAAATTTACGTTTTTATTGGTTCGGTTTTTCATTTTGTTGATAAGTTCATAAACATCTGAATTGTTATTTTTTTTTAGCCTGACGCATAACGATAAGTGGCTGCTATCGGCGGCGGTCTTAGAGCACTTCCGTGTCTGCCCCACAAATAATTTTTAAAGATACAAACTTTTCTGTCAACCACTAACCGCCGCTGATGGCAGACCTAAGTTACCTACTGGCCAACATCCTGTCATAGTCTATACGACCTTTTCTTATGTATTCTAAGATTTGCTCAGGAGTCATATTTTTTATCTCATTATTAATTTTGTCCCGTATCTCGCGCATCATGCGTACACAGTCAAATTGCTTTTTAGTTTTCATAGTCTATAATGTCTTTGGGTGAACGTATTTCTAATATTTGATAACCATTGAGTATATTTATGCTGTTGTATCCGTGTATTCGTTGAATGTTTACTATATGCTTAAAATTCCAACTTACTAATATATCTGCTCTGCAGATGGTAGCCGTTGCTATATGAATGCAATCGTCCATACTTGTCTGCCCTACAACTTTCTCTGTCAAGTATTCGCTTGCTAATTCAATGATATCATTCGTCACGATAACTTCTTCTATATCTCTTATACCAAGGTCTTTAAGCAACGTCTTCACATGGTCAGGCGCACCAAGTAATTCACGTTTTGTCAAGTCGGAAATAATTAAGCGATACTCTCCTCGTATAAATTTGTCAAAAAGCAATTTCGTCTCTTTTTCAAACTCTTCATCAAAATAGCCTCCTATTACTGATGTGTCAATATATATTCGTAAAGGTTTCATAAAACTTGTTTATTACAAAATTAATAATTTTTTATTGGTCTACAAAGAAAGGTCAGTAAAATAACTTTTTTTGGCTTGTAGGTAACGATGAAGGGCTGCGACCGGCGGCGGTTTTAGAGCACCTGCCCGTCCGGTCAGGCGGGCTTCCATGTCTGCCCCACAAATAATTTTTAAAGATACAAACTTTTATGTCAACCACGAACCGCAGCTGATTGCAGACCTAAGTTACCGCTATGTTGCATTTTCTTTTCTGTTCATTGTCCGTAAATGTCCGCAGTATTCCG
>CAINEZ010000551.1 GCA_903847905.1 uncultured Bacteroidota bacterium | reverse complement strand
ACGGATTAATTGGTATTCCAACCTGGATTTAATTTAAAAAAAAACTACTATTAATAAACATATATTAAGGCAATATTCTAGATTGGATAGGAGTCTAATGTATTGCAGAAAGCCTTATTAATAATGAGGCAATTATAAATAATTTTCGTATAAAATAAATAGAGTAAATAAATTTCAAAATAACAACATGTCATTTCCATTATATACTCAACTCGACGCAATGGACTGCGGCGCAACTTGTCTTCGGATGATAGCTAAGTATTATGGAAAATCATATACATTACAAAGTTTACGAGAAAAATGCTATAATACTAGAGCAGGAGTTTCTTTACTTGGTATAAGTGATGCTGCAGAAAAAATAGGATTTAAAACTGTAGGAGTAAAAGTTGATTATAATAAATTAGCCGAAAGTGGCTTACCATTTCCTTGCATTGTTCATTGGTATCAAGGTCACTTTGTTGTTGTGTACAAAATAGAAAAAAATAAAATATATGTTGCAGATCCTGTGGGAAGTTTAATAGAATTTAGTAAAGAAGAATTCTGCAAAGGTTGGTTAAGTACAAAAGTTGAAGGCGAAGACAAAGGTATTGCATTATTATTCGAGCCAACACCAGATTTCTATAATATAGACGATGAATCGAAACTAGATAAAACAAAATTCAGTTTTTTGTTTCAATACTTACGCCCACATAAAAAGTTTTTGTTTCAGCTTATGCTAGGCTTTTTGATAGGAAGCATGTTGCAACTTGTATTTCCATTTCTAACGCAAAGCATTGTAGATGTTGGTATAAGTAATCAGAATATAAATTTCATTTATTTAGTTTTAATTGCACAATTGGTTTTGTTTGTTAGTCAAACAATGGTTGATTTTATTCGCTCATGGTTGTTGTTACACATAAGTGCTAGAATAAACATTTCAATACTATCAGATTTCCTAATTAAGTTAATGAAATTGCCAATAGGTTTTTTCGATACTAAAATGATTGGTGATTTAATGCAACGTATAGGCGACCATTCTAGAATAGAGCATTTCCTTACTTCTTCAACATTAAATATTTTATTTTCATTTGTAAATCTTATTATATTTAGTATTGTTCTAGCAATTTACAATGTTTATATTTTTGCAATATTTCTTGTAGCAAGTTTAATATATGTTTTGTTCATATTGTTATTTATGAAAAAACGGCGTGAACTTGATTTTAAAAACTTTGCATTAATGTCAAGTAATCAAAGCAATTTGTATCAGCTTATAACTGGTATGCAAGAAATAAAACTAAACAATTGCGAGAAACAAAAACGTTGGAAATGGGAAAGTTTGCAAGCTAAAATATTTCGTATTAGCATAAAAGGACTTGCTTTATCTCAGTATCAACAAGGTGGCGGATTTGCAATTAATCAAATTAAAAATATTTTAATTTCTTTCTTTGCTGCAAAGGCAGTAATAACAGGAGATATGACATTAGGTATGATGATGTCTGTTCAATATATTATTGGTCAATTAAATTCTCCAATTGAGCAATTTATAATGTTTATGCAAACTGCACAGGATGCAAAAATAAGTATGGAGCGTTTGGGCGAAATTCATAACAAAGAAGATGAAGAAAAAGATGATGGCACAAAGATTTCAATCTTTCCTGAAAATAAAAGTATATCAATAAACGAACTTTCATTTCAATATGAAGGACCACATTCCGAAATGGTTTTAGATAATATTACTTTAAAAATCCCAGAAGGAAAAATCACTGCAATTGTTGGTACAAGCGGAAGTGGAAAAACAACATTAGTAAAACTCATTTTAGGTTTTTATCCACCAACAAAAGGAGAAATTAAAATTGCAGATATTAGTTTAACTAATTTCAGTAATCGCATGTGGCGTGATCGCTGCGGTGCAGTTATGCAAGATGGATTTATTTTTTCTGATTCAATTGCAAAAAACATTGCAATAAGCGATGAAGTTATTGATAAACAAAAATTATTAAATGCTGTTAAAGTCGCTAATATTCAGGAGTTCGTTGAGGGTTTACCACTTGGATATAACACGAAAATTGGTCAGGAAGGAACAGGAATAAGCGAAGGGCAAAAGCAAAGAATGTTGATTGCTCGTGTTGTTTACAAAAGTCCTGAATATATTTTATTTGATGAAGCTACAAACGCACTTGATGCAAATAATGAACTGGTAATCATGAATAATCTTGAAAAATTCTTCCATGGGAAAACGGTTGTAGTTGTTGCTCACAGGTTAAGTACGGTTAAAAATGCAGATAATATTGTTGTGCTGGATAAAGGGATAATAGTGGAACAGGGGACACATAATGACCTGACTGCATTAAAAGGAGAATATTATAAATTAGTGAAGAATCAATTGGAGTTAGGGAATTAATACAATTAGATGCGGATAAATCAGATCAACTGCATTAAAAAAATGGAAGAACAGGAAATAAATAATATAGAAATCCGAAGCGAAGAGATAGAAGAGATCCTTGGACGAACTCCTAACTGGATTATTCGCAGCGGTATTACAGTAATATTTTCTGTGATATTACTGATATTTATAGGTAGTTGCATTTTTAAATATCCTGATATTATCGATTCAACAATAATTATCACTTCCGAAAATGTTCCTGCAACCATAGTAGCTAAAACCAGTGGAAAAATCACCGATATTTTTGTAAAAGACAACCAGCCTGTAAAAAAGAACGACTACATTGCCATAATAGAAAATCCTGCAAATTATAAACATGTAAAGGAGGTCAGCGATAAACTTGATACATTAAAACCATTCATGTTCGATTTTGCTTTAAATAAAATTAAGACTATAGACTTTCAAACATCGTATTCGCTTGGAGACCTTCAAACACAATTTTCCACTTTCAGAAAAAATATAGAGGATTACATTGAATTTTTAGATAAGGATTATCAACATAAAAAAATTGCTTCACTACGGGATCAGATAGCTAAGTATAAGCAGATGTATTCAAAACTTGCAAGCCAGCAGGATATAATGCAACAAAAATTAAATATCGGTGGAATTCAGTATAGCCGTGATTCTTCATTATATTTAAACAAAACTATTGCGCTTTCCGATTTTGAGAAATCAAAATCCATGTTACTTGATAATAAATATTCTGTTGTAAGTTCTTCCACAACCATTGATAATACGCTTATTTCTATCAGTCAACTTGAACAAAGCATTCTCGAACTGGAACAAGATTTTTCAGAAAAAAAGAAAACTTATGAACTGACTTTAAAAGAATCATTCGATAATCTGCAAAGCCAGATAAAACTTTGGGAACAGACTTATGTCTTGAAATCGCCTATTGACGGAACAATCACATTTACAAAAATATGGAGCGTGAATCAGAATGTTGTTACTGGCGACAAGGTGGTAACTATAATTCCTGAAAAAACAAGCAAAATTATAGGTAAGCTTACTATTCCTATAAGCGGTTCAGGTAAAGTAAAAACCGGACAAAAAGTAAATATTAAACTTATTAATTATCCTTACATGGAATTTGGAATGATAGAAGGAAAAATAAAATCCATTTCGCTTATTCCTTCTGATAATACTTATATGGCTGAAGTGGAATTTCCCGAAGGATTAAAAACCAATTACAATAAACAAATAAAATTTAGTCAGGAAATGCAAGGCTCTGCAGAAATAATAACAGCAGATATTCGTTTAATTGAACGACTGTTTAACCCGATAAAATCTTTATTCAAAAAACACTTATAAAGTAAAATGGATCAAGATTTCCCAACGTAGAGACATAATACAACCACTCAAAGACATAATACGATAATTCAGAGGCATAATACGACAATGCAGAAGCATAATTAGACCTCACAGTAACATAATACAACATTGCTATAGCATAATTCGACCTCACAGAGGCATAATATGACATTGCAGTAGCATAATTTGACATTACAAGAGCATAATACGATCTTGTAGAGACATAATACGACCTTGCATAAACATAATACGACAATGCAGTAGTATAATTTGACGATGTAGATGCGTAATATGACATTGCAGTAGCATAGTTTGACATTACAGAGGCATAATATGACATTTCAGTAGCATAATATGACAATACAGAGTGAAAATAGGACATCGAAGGATTCTAATTCACTTGTTGCTGGTATTTCATAGAAAAATTTGGTGCATGTAACACCAACCGCACAATGTAAAACACATTAGCAGCTTTATTTTAAAGGCTAATAATTGTTTGGCTGCAAATAAGTTTTCCATTTTCCACGCACTACCGTCAGTAACATATTCTCGGCAAAAAAAATTCCTTCCCTTCTGTAAAAATTTAAACGCCGACACACTTTCCACCCCAGACAACAACTCTTCGACAACTGATTGCATTACTCAATAATGACGATGCTTTTCGACACTACGTTGACTAGTCCGCCAGTGCATAACAGGCTTCTGCTTTCAGTGGCGAGAAAGTGCATTTTGATAAGTCATTGCTTCTTTTTATCTTTGTGCTTTATGACTGGTGAGTGCTTTAAATCGCCACCGAAAAGCAGCAGCCGGATCGTTGGCTGCAAGCACTTATTTAATTAATGATTGCGACGTATTATTTTAATATAAATTATTAATGACAAAAAAAGAGGAATTATTAAAGCTTGTCGAAGAATACGAGTCTGATTTTAATGACTTCCATAAAGTAAAACGCAGACAGTTTTGGAGAATCTTTTCTCGTTTTTTTGGCGACTATGTTATTAACATCGGATATGATGAGCAAAGACAAGGTTTGACTGACAAGAAAAATGAGATAATAAATCTTCTTAACTCAATTTCTTCAGACATAGCTATTGAAGATTATTTAGCTATAAGAAAAAGGGTCATGATGGTTGGAAGTGGTAGACAATGATAAATACCGACAGACAAGTGCCAGCAGCCAACTTTACATTGCTTCAATGGCGGGTGGGTGACGGGGCAGCGCTGTGTTCTTTAAAATTATTATTTCGGCGGACACGTCCGACTTCGTCTGACAAGTCCGCCACTGCAAGCAATGCTGGTCGTTAGCTGCAAGGCAAAAATAAAGACAATATGAAATATAGACTGACACCATTAAATATAGCAAGCTTAATCTTAATAGGTTTCTCTTTATATACAATTATATTTACTGGTGGATGGGGAGTTCTACTTTGCTTATACTACATAATACCAATAGGAATTTCAGGACTTTTATTTGACTTTTTAGTACAAAAACTTTCTCAAAAATATCGCTGGACTTTTATTATTGAAATTTCACTACTTGCTGTTTTATTTATTTGCTATAGTTATACGCGCAGGACAATAACACTTATTATTCCTGACCACTTACAGAATAAATATATCGTGACTATTTATGGAGTGGACAACGCACAAAGACTTCCCAAAGGTCCATTACCTTGGAATCATGAGGTGACAGTTCCTGCAAATGGAATTCTATTGACATCATCTGACCTTGACGGTAATTTACCAGTAGAAAAAATGAAAACATACTCAGGGACTGAAATTAAAATGATGAGTGCGAAAAATAAATTTGGTTGGTTAATTTATATTTATGAGAACAACAAATTTAAATGTAATGAAAAAACTTATTCATACAAAGTTTGGTTGGTTGACTCTTCATATGTCAGTCCGACAAGTAATTTGGAAGACAGTTTAAAAAGTTATATTAAGGAACAATTTTGCAAACACTAATAAATGACAAATTGCCCAGCAGCTAACTTTACATTGCTTCAATGGCTCGTGGTTGACGGGTTTCAGCCGTTCAACCTAAAATTATTATTTCGGCGGACACGTCCGACTTCGTCTGACAAGTCCGCCACTGCAAGCAATGCTGGTCGTTATACACAAGGCGACAAAAATATAATAGTAACTTTGCCAACGCACGAAAAATAAAAAAAGAGAATGAAATTCCGGCACACATTAGCACATTTGCCTGTTGCCGCCTTCGGCGGCTGGGCTTCGCCCATCACAGGCAAAAGAGCTAATCTGCCAACACACAATATTATTTTGTTTTATTTTAAGGAGTAACCTGAAAAGCCATTAAGATTAAGGAGCGAAACCCGAAAAGCCAATGAAACAGAAAACAATTAAATTTATATAAAATGAAACAAGCAGTTTTTATTACAGGGTTCAACAATTGGGGTAAGACAACAATTATCCAAGAATTGTTTAACGGACAGAGTAGATTCTATCAAGGATATTATTATCGTATCACAGGAGTAAATGCGGAATTTACAGTTGAGACACACTCAAATGATGACTATCAGGGTCAATCATGGAATGATAAAGTTCAAGAACGAATAGACAATGAAAGTAAAAAAGATTTAAATCTTTTTACTGCACTTTGTCCTTCAATGGAAGACTGGAATAACTTTGTTGATTTACTTTCAAATGCACCTTTTACTTCTTATGACAAGCTTCATATTTTTTTAATTGAATATAAGTGGGAGCATCATGCAAAACTATTAATTGACAATATTAAAAAAGAAGGCAGTAAAATAAATAATGTAAATTTTATAACAATCAATGTAGACCAAAATCAAATAACTGAACAAACAAGAAGGGCGGCAAAGATTAATAAACTAAGACAAGAACTTATAAGAATTTTCCCATAATGAATAAATAATAAAATCATGAAAAAACTAATTTTACTTTCTCTTATTGCATTAAATGCAATGGTTACAAATGCGCAAACTGCCTATATAACGAGTTCGTGTGATAATACCGTATTCGTTATTGATGTTGCTGTAGACATTGTTTCGGATACAATTATAGGTAGTTCTACTTCTTATGGTATATCTGTGAGCCCCGATGGAAGCAAGATATATGTTGCAAATTATACAGCTTCTGGTACATTAAGTGTAATAAATACTGCAACAAATACTGTTTCGGCTACAATTACGGTTGGTTCTGAACCTTATGGTGTATCTGTTAGCCCCGATGGAAGCAAGGTATATGTTACGAATCAATTTGCTAATTCAGTGAGTGTAATAAACACTGCAACAAATATTGTTACTGCTACAATTGCAGTTGGTTCTTTTCCTAACGGTATATCTGTAAGCCCCGATGGAAGCAAGGTATATGTTGGGAATTGTAATAATGGTCATGGTAACGGTACAATAAGTGTAATAAATAGCACTACTAATACTGTTACTGCTACAATTGCAGTTGATTCTATACCTGAAGGTATATCTGTTAGCCCCGATGGAAGTAAAGTATATGTTGCGAATTGTGGTAATAATGGCAGTGGTAATACAGTAAGCGTAATAAACACTGCTACAAATACTGTTACTGCTACAATTCCGGTTGGTGCTGGTCCTCATGGTATATCTTTAAGCCCTGATGGAAGTAAGGTATATGTTGCGAATAATTGGGATGGTACAGTAAGTGTAATAAATACTGCTGCCAATACTGTTTCGGCTACAATTGCAGTTGGTAGTAATTGTCCGATTGCATTTGGAAATTTTATTTCCACTTACATACAACATCTTTCTATTTATACAAGAAGCAATGCAGTTATTTGTAAAGGAAGCGATACAACAATTTGTGGCTATGCTACGGGAGGAGCTCCCCCCTATCAATATTTATGGAGCAATAGTTCTACTTCTTCTTGTCAAACAGTTTCTCCAGTCAATACAACAAATTATTCTGTAACCGTTACCGATGCTAATAGCGGTACAGCAACGTCATCTCTTACTATTACAGTAGATTCTGTTGCTAAACCAGTAATTACTCCAAGTGGAAGTATGTTATTTTCAACAGCAGGTATAAGTTATCAATGGAATTTGAATGGTAATCCGATTAGTGGTGCAACTGGTCAGTTCTATTCACCCCTTACTCCAGGCAATTATTCAGTTACAGTAAACTATTCAAACGGATGTTCTGCAACTTCTGATACATATATTGTTACAGGAATAAACGAGTTAAGTAATTCATTATACATTTCCGTTTATCCTAATCCTGCAAATGATAACCTTACAATAGAAAGTTCTCAGAATGCATTAATAGACATTACAAACATACAAGGTCAGCTAATAAAGTCTATTGCAACAAACAGCAATAAAACGAATGTTGATGTATCAGCATTACCAAGCGGTGTGTATTTTGTGGAAGTGAAAACTGAAAAAGGAGTTGCAGTGAGAAAGTTTGTAAAAGAATAATTAAGACAATGCCAATCACACAATGTAAAGCACTTTTGCAGCCCATCTTTAAAGGCAGATTTTATTTCGGCTGCAAAAGAGCTTTCCATTTCTCCCTGATTTCTTTTTTTATTTTTCTTCCTTCCCTTAAAACAAAATTTTCTGCGTCACGCACAAGCCCGACAGACAAAAGACAGAGATTAAATTACCTTTTGTGCTTAACCAGACAATTAAGCATTCCATTGAAAAGACTTATGATTCGCCCAGTGTATAACTTTACATTGCTTCAATGGCGGGTGGTTGACGGGATAGAGCGGTGTTCTTTAAAATTATTATTTCGGCGGACACGTCAGACTTCGTCTGACAAGTCCGCCACTGCAAGCAATGCTTGCCGTTATGCACAAGCGGAAAACAGACATTGACATGAAAGCACTTTTTGACCGGACTGATAATTCACTGCAACTAAAAAAAACAAAGACAGAAAACGGAATGAGCCGACACACCTTCCTCCCCGAGAATTCAAATTTTTACTCCACCCCGCATTTTTATTTTTTTACCCTCGCTCATTTGGCACATTGTCAAGCCACACAAACCTTCCCGCAAACCAAAGCTTGCCAAAGAGCCAAATCTGCCGACACATTTATGACAAATTTTATTAATAAATAAAATATCACAATAATATGAAACGAATAATTCTCTTATCTGTAGTACTTTATTCCTGTAATTTTAGCTTTAGCCAAAATACATCCATTGATCAAACAATTCTTAAGTATTGTAACTTTCTTAAGAAAGAAAAAGTTTACAATGATAATATAAGCGCATTTTTATACCACAGAATTTATGAAGTATATCCTGATTCATTACAGGGTTTCCCTTCCAAAAAATCTACTTACTTTTACAATAAAAAGTGTGAAAATTTAAACGCTGACAAGAAATTACTTAATGGAATTTGGAATTATTATTTAAATAATGTTCCATCATCAAATTTAGTTTTTCATCTAATTAGCATGGGCTTAAGTGCCGACGAAGCTAAACAGCTTGCAAAGTATATTACCGAGAAAGAATTCTTAAAATAAAAACATAAATAGTTACCAAATAAAATGACATGACAACTTTTATAGAAATTATTGATAATCTTAATTTTCATTTGGATAAATTGCTTAATGAATTAAAAAGTTCACCGTTAATTGAACTTAAAGACGTAGAAAATATTAATGGAATTTACGTTTTTTACGAAAATGATGAAGCTCTCTATGTAGGACGTACAAATAATAACAGAATGAGAGAAAGAATCAAAGAACATTATAAGAGGTATTCTAATAAAAATTCTGCAACTTTTGCTTTTCTAATTGCAAGGCAAAATAAAATGAATTCTACTTTAAGCACAATTGAAACAAATGAAGAAGATTTTTTTATTAGGGCAAAAGAAAGAGTTTCAAAAATGAAAATTAAATTTATTAAAGTTGACGATCCAATTATTCAGACAATCTTAGAGCCATATATTGCTTTTAAGCTTAAAACAACTGAAACGTATAATAGCTTTAAAACCCATTAAATATATAGATAGCAATTAAAACAAATGCAACATGCAAAAAATAAAAGTAATTGGATTCGATGCTGATGACACACTTTGGGTAAATGAACCATATTACCAAGAAGTAGAGAAATCATTTTGCGGACTAATGGAAGAATTTTTACCGGCAAATGAAGTTTCAAAAGAACTATTAAAAACAGAAATTTTAAATATTGAAATATACGGTTACGGAGCAAAAGGCTTCATGTTATCAATGATAGAAACAGCATTAAGAATTAGCAATAATAAAGTATCTGCAAATATTATTGGCAAAATAATAAATCTTGGAAAATCATTATTGGAAAAATCCATTGAATTACTTGACGACATTGACTTTGTGCTAAACAATCTAAAAAGCAATTACCGATTAATAGTTGCAACAAAGGGCGACTTATTAGACCAACAACGTAAATTGAAAAAATCGGGCTTATTAAATTATTTTCATCATATTGAAATTATGAGTGAAAAAAAAGAAGAAGATTATCTTGAACTAATCAGACGATTAAAAATAAAACCTGAAGAATTTTTAATGGTTGGGAATTCAGTAAAGTCCGACATTTTACCAGTAATTGCAATTGGTGGTCAGGCAATACATATTCCCTATCACATAACTTGGCAGCATGAAACATCAAGCTGTTCAAGCAATACAAATGAATTTAGAACCATATCTAAATTATCAGAAATTTTAAATATTTTACCAAAAACAATTTCAAACAATGCATGAAACATACAGATATAATAAAAATGATTTTAACGAAAATGGATTAAATAATAATGGCGAATTTTTTCTTGACGTTATTCATAAATGGGAAGTTGAATTTAGAAATAAATATTATTTTTTCGCTAATTATTTTTATGCTAATAGTTCAACAATGCGTTTAATAAAACGTGGAATTAAAAATTCAAATACTAATGACTTTGGAATTAATGGAGCCGTTGATTTTAAAACTAATCTTGAAAAAGAAACACGAATGAAGAGTCAACCTATTTTTGTGTTAAATTCGGAATTTAAAGGAGATATACATAAGCCATTATTTTTTGTTAAAGACGAAGATGTATCAGATGAAACTGTAATTTTAAAATACATTTTAGATGATAAAGATATAAAGCAGGAATCATATACGTTTAATAAATACGTGTAAAGTTTCACCACGTTGTTAATGGAGAAACCTCCCCCTTCCTTTGCGACGTGGAGCGTAGCGGAACGAAGCAAAGGAAGGGGGAGGTAGCATTATAAATGATAACTTGCTTAATTT
>CAINEZ010000550.1 GCA_903847905.1 uncultured Bacteroidota bacterium | reverse complement strand
TTATTTTTATGCTTTTTGTGGCAGGGTTTACTCCGGAATCACTGGCATACTTTGCTCCGGAATCACTGGCATGGTTTACTCCGAAATAGTCATTAATACTAAAACTGAAAGAGGTTTGGAGAGAATGGCTATTTGTTTTCTTGCCGTTGCAGGTGTTACTAAAGATTGGACCAAGGCGAAAGAAAATGCAAATCTAAAATCTAGAGACATTATTACCATAGTTAATAAAAACTTTGAAGAAAATATTTCCTCGGGTTCATATGACGACATCAGAAGAAAAGATTTGAATCTTTTAGTGTTAGCCGACATCATTGTGAATAGTGGCGTAAAGAAAGGTTCAGCGACAAACGATCCAACAAGAGGTTATTCTTTACATCTTGATTTTTTAAATTTAATATTTACCTATAAAACTAATGCTTGGAGTAAAACGCTGAAAGCGTTTAACAAAAACAAACCAAATCTTTCTGAAATTCTTGCAAGAAAAAGAAATATTGCTAAAATACCAGTAAAACTGCCAAGTGGCAAACCACTTCAACTTTCACTCGGCGAGCATAATGTTTTACAAAAGGCAATCATTGAGGAATTTTTACCCCGCTTTGGTAGCGATTGCGAAGTGTATTATATTGGCGACACTTCAAATAAGATACTTCATATTGAAAAAACAGAATTAGAAAAATTAAACTTCTTTGAACTTTCGCATGACGAGTTGCCAGATATTATTGCATATAGCAAAAAGAATAATTGGTTATACATGATTGAAGCAGTATATAGTTCGGGCCCTATGAGTGAGACAAGGGTTTTAGAATTAAAAAAAATGTTAAAAAGTTCTAATGCTGAACTTATTTTTGTAACAGCATTTTTAACAAAAACTGATTTCAGAAAATGGATGTTAGATATTGCATGGGAAACCGAAGTTTGGGTTGCCGATAACCCAGAACATTTAGTTCATTTCAACGGACACAAATTTCTCGGTGCATATTAGCAAACGAATTTGCAAGCACATTTGCAGCTTTTATTTTAAAGGTAGAAAGTGTTTGGCTGCAAAAGAGCTTGCAAGCAAACGCACAAAGACAGAGCGGACAGACACTAATGACATGATAAAGAAAGAAGGGCAGCTGGTAACTTTGTGCTGCTCCCAGCGGGGGTGACAGCGGAAGATTGCAAGTGAGGAACAATTAATAAAATTTATAACGGGTGAGACTGATGTACCAATTAAAACCCCGCCGTCAGCAGCACCCGTCCGTTAGCTGCAATGCTACGAAACCCGAACGTAACGTAACGAACCGACAGAAATAAAATGATACATAAAATTGAAAGGTTAATATCAATAGGAAAGTTCCGAAACTATAATGCGGCTGGACAAGTTAATTTTCATAAACTAACTTTAATCTATGGCGACAATGGTGGAGGCAAAACAACTTTAGGTTCAATTTTCCGTTCCTTAACTACAAATAACCCAACAATAGTAAGAAGTAGAATATCTACAAATCATACAGCACCGCAAGCGGGACAAATAATTCAAAGCGGAACACCAAATGTGTTTCATACTTTTGGTGCAGCAGGTTGGACAACACCATTACCAGACATTGAAATTTTTGACATTCATTTTGTAAATGAAAATATCTATTCGGGTTTTGACTTTAATGACGACCATAAAAAGCAACTCCATCAATTTGTAATCGGTTCAGTCGGGATAACAATTCAACAACAAATAGAACAGAATAAAATTGCAAAGGCAGCTTCAAGACAAACTCAAACAAATATTGAATTACAACTTATTCAGCAGGTAGGAAATAATTTAACAGAGACCCTGATTACTTCTTTTCTTTCAATACCCGTTGCACAATCAAACAACATTGACAATCTTATAACAACAGCAGAAGCAGCTTTGGCAAGTGCTAACGCGAATTCAACTATCCAAACATTACAACCTCTCTCCCCTCTTGCCCGAATAAATTCGGGCATAGATTTTAATACTCTAATTATAGATTTACAAGTAACTTCACAAGCAATTCAAAATGCTACTTTACAAACTTTATTTTCCACTCATTGTCAAGATTTGGCAGAGAATAGCGTTGATGCGCCTGAAAGTTGGTTGCAAAAAGGATTTGCATACATTGAAAGTAAAACGGAAAATACAGATGAAAACAATCCGCCTACTATTTCTTGTCCATTTTGTCAGCAATCAATTACAAGTACAATTGATATTATAAATGCTTACACACTTCAATTCAATGCAGATTTTAATTCTTTAGTTGAACGAATGGAAGCACATTTAACATCACTTCAAAATTTCAATTTAGAAACAGCAATCCAAGCATTAGATAATATCAATCAAATAAACACGGGAAGAATTACCAGTTGGACAACACACTTACCAAATACAGTTCAAATTCCTTCTTACAATATTATAGCTGACGTAGCGATTTTAAGAGCCGAGTATCAAGCATTAATTTCAGCTATACAATTGAAACTGCAAAATCCTTCAGTAGCTGTGGCTACCGCCACAGCTACTGTTTTTCAGACTTCGTTACAAACAATTAATACAAATATTAATAGCTATAATCAAACTGTTACAACCTACAATGGAAGTATAACAACTTTTCTTGCAGGTATTCAAACAGTAATCCAAGCACAATTAGAGGTTGATAAATTGAAAAGAATAAAGAGAAGATTTGATGCTGCAATTATTACATTATGTACACAACTCACACAAGAAAAACAAGCTTTAAGAACTTTAGAAACCGCATACACCTTACTATCTCAACAGCAACAGGCAGCGGCTACAACATTCTTTACAAACTATAAAAGTCGCATCAATTATTATTTAGGAACAGTATTTAAAACACTTTTCCAAATTGATGATGTTGTTCATATTCCACCGCAAGGTAGAGCAACCCAAAGTAAAATAGGATACAAACTAACTATTGACGGAAAAGATATTTCGTTTATTTCTAATCAACCATTCAATGCAAAAGACTGTTTGAGCGAAGGAGACAAAAGCACAATCGCTTTAGCTTTCTTTTTATCAAAACTTGACATAGATACAAATCGTCAAAACAAAATATTAGTGTTTGACGACCCCCTTTCAAGTCTTGACACTAACAGAAGAACATACACAATTGGAATAATTAAAGCATTATTTGACCAAATGAAACAAGTTATTGTTTTAAGTCATAATGAATATTTCTTACACGAAATTGGTAAAGACTTTGGACCTGCGGAAAAAAAGACCTTACGAATTACTGAAAATTTTCAAGCTAAAGCTTCAATTATTGAAGTTTGTGATTTAGATGATTTAGTAAAAAATGATTATTTTAAACACATAGAAGCTTTAGAAGCTTTCCGAACAAATCCAAACCCGACAATTAAAGATAGTGTTTTAGGTTGGTTAAGAAATGTTTTAGAATCTCATTTGCGATTTAAGTTTTATAGGGAATTAAGAACTATGCCAGGACAAAAGACTTTTGGAAGTTTAGTTGCGTTTCTAGACACAGCAGGTGTAGTATTTAGAGACAATGCAAACAGAACAACAATAATTGCAAATTTGAATTTAATTAATAGTGTTTCTTGGAAACCGCATCACGGAACACCAATGCCAGACTATACAGCATTGGGAATGAATCCAAATTCTATAACAGCTTCTGAATTGGACAATTTAATACAAGACACGCTGAACTTAATTAACAACCAACTCTAATGAAAACAAAGCACAGCAGCTAACATAAGATTTATGAAATAAAAAAAAGGGGGGGCGACCTGCCAGTATGAAGTTTCAAGCATTTAATAACGCTTGTCGCGGGGCGAAAGAGACGAGCTTTTAATCCCCCCTTTTTTTTACTTCATAAATCTTTCAAACGT
>CAINEZ010000549.1 GCA_903847905.1 uncultured Bacteroidota bacterium | reverse complement strand
AATTTATATTCACATTTAAAAACATAAGATTATGATAAGAAAATTACTTTTAACTTTAGCAATCTTCATTTCAGGAACTATCCTATTAAATGCACAATGTACAAACATAATTTATACTTCTTCAGGACTTCATCCTGATTCCCTCAGGCATGCCGATGCTACAATTCCCTATTATGATACATTAACAGTTATTGTACCTGTTGATACTACAATTAATTATGCAGGTACTCCAATTCTTGTTCAAATTGATTCAATCGCTCTTATATCAATAACCGGTTTACCTTCAGGGTTTGTGTATCTCATTAATCATCATAACTGGAATCACATATCTCCTGGATGTATTTTTATTTCAGGAACTCCTACACATGCAAATGCTTTAACACAAAGTGGAATTTATCCGATTATTATTAATATGAAAGGTTATTTTACATCTCCAATTGGGTCTGCCAACTACCAATTACCTGCTTATACTAATGACACTCTAAAAATACGAAATAATACATACGGACTTACAAACATAGATAAATCGAAATTTGATGTTTTTCAGAATTCACCTAACCCATTTTCGAAAAATACTACTATAGTGTTTACTTCTCCGAATAGCGAAAAATATAACTTTACAGTACTTAATGTTATTGGCGAAAAAGTTTTTGAAAAAGTTGTTAATGCTTCAATGGGAGAAAATAAAATAGATTTTTCAGCCGGCGAATTACCTTCGGGAATTTATATGTACAAACTTGGCAATAATGAACAAGCTATTACAAAAAGAATGATAATTACAGGAAATTAGTGTTAGCATGACTTATTTTTAAAATTTGTAATAAACTAAAAAAAATATTTTTCAAACATAAAGATATGATAAAAAAAATACTTTTTTCTACATTAATTATCATTTCAGGTGTAACACTGTTAAATGCGCAATGCACTCCAGGTAATTATTCTTTACTTGGAATTTATCCTGACACTGCAACCAATTTGCCACATGCTACTGTATCGGTTCCCTATTCAACAACAATGACAGTGGTTGTACCTTTAGATACAACTTATTCGGGTATGACTATTAATATTGATTCAATAAAACTTACATCAATAACAGGTTTGCCAACAGGGTTTACTTATGTGCCTAATATGTCTAGCTGGGCAAGCGAAATAGCAGGGTGTGTGCTTATTTCCGGAACATCTGTAACAGCAGGAACTTATCCGCTTTCTATTAACACTTTGATTTATGGTAAACTTTTTACGTACCCTATGTCCTATCCATCAACTGTTACAGGGTATAAAATTATAGTTGATGCCGCTACCGGAATACAATATATAAATAAGGAAAAGTTTAATGTTTATCAGAATTCACCAAACCCATTCTCAGATAAAACAAATATAATTTTTACTTCTCCTCTTGCTGAAACGTACCAGTTTTTAGTTTATAATCTTATAGGGGAAGTGGTTTACAAACGTAATGTAAATGCTGATGCAGGAATTAATAATATAGAATTTTCAGCACCAGTATTGCCGTCAGGAATTTATATGTATAAATTAAGTAATAATACTCAAACAATCACCAAAAGGATGATTATTGAAGGGAAGTAATGTCATTTAAATTAACGATTTTAGGTTGCAGCTCAGCTACACCTACATTATACAGGCATTCAAGCGCTCAGATACTAAACGTAAATGAGCGTTTGTTTTTAATAGACTGCGGGGAAGGCGCACAGACGCAAATGCGCAAATTCAAAATTAAATTTCAACGGATTGATAACATCTTTATCAGTCATCTTCACGGAGATCATTATCTTGGATTGATGGGGCTTCTGTTCACTTTTCATTTACTTGGCAGAACCAAAGAAATTCATATTTATTCCGATCCCGGACTAAAAAAAATAATTGATATGCAGATTGAAATTTCAAAGGCTAACCTTCTTTACCCGCTTATTTTTCATTCAATCGACAGCGCAAAATCTAAAGTAATCTATAATGATGATATTATTACTGTAAGAACAATTCACATGGATCACAGAATTCCTACAGTAGGTTTTTTATTTACAGAAAAACCCAAAGAAAGAAAAATCAGGAAAGAAGTTATAGAAAAAATGCAAATCCCGGTTAAAGAATATGAAAAGATCAAGAAAGGATCAGATTTCACAGATGCCAGAGGGAAATTATATAAAAATGATGAACTGACAATATCCGGACCAAAACCTGTTTCCTATGCTTGCTGCTCTGATACCGGTTATACAGAATCATACATCCCTCTGATCAAAGGAGCTGATATGCTTTATCACGAAGCTACTTTTATGCAGGATAAACTTAAAAATGCGAGAGAGAAATTTCACTGCACAAGCATAGATGCTGCTACTATAGCATTAAAAGCCGGTGTAAAACAACTTATGATCGGTCATTATTCTGCACGTTACAACGATTTGAATCCTTTGCTGGAAGAAGCCAAAACAGTTTTTGAGAATACAATACTCGCTGATGAAGGAGTAGTTTATAATATTTGAATATAATTTAAATGATTATTCATTGTCATTAATTCATTAGGTTTTTTACAGATATACTAAATGTTAATTTATGATACTAATTGCAGACAGCGGCGCTACCAAAACTGACTGGAGAGTTATATACAGCAGGGACGATATTCGTTCTTTTCAGACGATTGGCTTCAATCCTTTCTTTATCGATTCACTGCATATAAGAAATGAATTAGAAAGAGAACTTGTTCCATTTATTGACAGCGGGCAAAAAGAAGTTTTCTTTTATGGCGCCGGATGCTCTGCTGTTGAACAATGTATAATTATTGAAGATGGACTAAAACCAATATTCCCCGATGCAAGAATAAAAGTGGAAAGCGATCTGCTGGGAGCCGCCAGAGCTTTGTGCGGGCATCAGGAAGGTATTGCATGCATACTTGGAACAGGTTCCAATTCCTGTTTTTTCGATGGTAAAAAAATTACAGAAAATGTTCCTTCTCTTGGATATTTGCTTGGCGATGAAGGAAGCGGCGCCTATATTGGAAAAGTGTTGATAAAAGAGATATTGTCACTTTCAGCACCTTCTGATATAAGAGAAATGTTCGCAAATAAATATAACTACAACAAAGTTGATATACTTACTCATTTATACAAGCATGAATTTCCCAATCGTTTTTTAGCATCGTTTACAAATTTTGTTTCCGAAAATATTTCTCACCCTTTCATGCAAACGCTTGTACATGATGCTTTCTGTATTTTTTTCGATACACAGGTTTTAAAATATCAACGGTATAAAGAAGTTTCAATATATTTCACGGGTTCAGTTGCTTTTTATTTTGCTGATATCCTTAAAAATGTTGCAAAGGAAAGAGGAATAGAAATTAAGAATATTGTTCAATCGCCTATTGCAGGTCTTATTGAATATCATCTTGTAGAATTTGAGAAATTCAATGCGATAAAGTTTTCTTCTGATATTGAAGAATAGCGAAGAAGTTCATACTTTCCACTTCTTTTTTTGCGAGTTTTTTTCATGAACTGAAAGAAATATTCTTTTTTATTAGTTATACTGAATCCCGTCAACAGAACATAACGTAGTTTATTTTATAACAGTTTTTTCAAATTGTGATGTGCATATATATATTGAAAATTATAAAAACTGTTTGAATATAAAAACGGAAATACCTTTTCTTCTTACACCCCTGTTGATATGCAAGCTGATAACACAAATAGTAATCAATAGCTGTTATAGCATAATTTTGTATATTTGCTCAAAATAAATTTACATGGATATAAGGCGATCAATTGAAAATTCGATAAGGCTAAAAAAAGACATTTTAAATGATGCTGTTTTTCTCAACACTATCGATAAAACGGCAGAAGAAATAGCATCCTCATTAAAAAAAGGAGGAAAAGTTTTATTATGCGGGAACGGAGGCAGCGCAGCCGACGCCCAGCACCTTGCCGCAGAATTATCCGGACGCTTTTATTACGACCGCGATCCTTTGCCTGCAGAAGCATTGCATGTTAACACTTCATATCTTACGGCTGTTGCAAACGATTATAGCTTTGATGAAGTTTACTCAAGAATGGTGAAAGCCAGCGGCAGAAAAGGCGATATTCTTATTGGAATTTCCACATCCGGAAATTCAAAAAATGTAATTAATGCGCTTAAGGCTGGCAGTTCAATAGGAATGATAACAATTGGATTTACCGGCGCTTCAGGCGGCAAAATAAAAGAGGTGTGCAAATACCTTTTAAATGTTCCTTCTGATGATACGCCTCGTATCCAGGAAGTACATATAATGATTGGACATATCATATGTGAAATAGTTGAATCAAAACTTTTCCCCAGATGATAAAAGAAGCAATTTTGCTTGCAGGCGGTCTTGGAACAAGACTGCAAAAAATTGTTCCCTGCCTGCCTAAACCACTAGCGCCTGTTAATGGAAGGCCATTCATTGAATACCTTATGGATTTTCTTATCAGGAACAATATCAGGAAATTTATTTTATCAGTCGGATATAAACAAGAAGAGTTTGCTTCCCATTTTGCAAATGATTATAAAGGTTGTCAAATAATATTTTCTGTAGAAAATGAACCTCTTGGAACGGGTGGCGGTATCAGCAAGGCGCTTGATTTTGCAGAAAGCGAAGATGTCCTGGTTATAAATGCAGATACCCTTTTTCGTATTAATATTTCGTCTTTTTATTCATTTCATAATAAAAATAATTTCGAATTTTCAATTGCCTTAAGGCAAATGGAAGATGTAAGCAGATATGGTAGCGTGGAGATAGATAATGATAACCGAGTAGTTGGGTTTACTGAAAAAAATTCTAAAACAGGATCAGGTTATATTAATGGCGGAGTTTACCTTATAAAAAAAGATTTTTTAAAAAAAATGAATCTTCCTTCCAAATTTTCTCTGGAAAAAGATTGTCTTGAAAAATATTTTAACTCCATGAAAATTGGAGGATTCCCTTCGATTGGATATTTTCTCGATATCGGGATCCCTGAAGATTATGAAAAAGCGCAGTATGAACTTAAAAAATCGTAAGATTGATAAAAGCTGGACACTCTTCCTCGACAGAGACGGTGTTATCAATAAAAAAAAAGAAAATGATTACGTTCTTAAATGGGAGCAATTTGAATTCATTTCAGGAACGCTGGATGCCATAAAAGAACTTACATCCCTGTTTGGTAAAATTATTATCGTTACTAACCAGCAAGGAATTGGACGGGGGTATATGACCGAAACCGACCTGAAAATTATTCACAAAAATATGCTTGCCGAAATTAATAGTTCAGGAGGAAAAATTGATGCGGTTTATTTTGCGCCTCAAATAAAAGAAAGTAATCATTCAGACCGTAAACCTAATGTTGGAATGGCATTAAAAGCAAAAAAAGATTTTCCTGCAATTGATTTCAGAAAGTCAATAATGGCTGGCGATTCATTAAGCGACATGGAATTCGGACACAGGCTCGGAATGCTAAATGTATTAATTAATGAAGAAAACATACTAACAAAAAATCATTCTGAAATAATTAGTTTGCAGGCAAAAAATTTAAAAGAATTTGTATTACTGATTAAAAATTTAACATAATATTTTTTAATTATCTTGAGTTATTAAATAAATTTGTTCTGCTATTATGAAAAAACAACTCGTCATATATTTTTTAACCCTTATTATTTCATTTGTTTCTTTTGGACAAGGCACAAAGAGTGATTCTACTGTAAATAGGGTTGATGCCTCTGGAAAGAAGCAGGGATACTGGAAAAAAATAGTTCATGATACTTTAATGTACGAAGGATATTTTAAGGATGATAAACCAGTTAGCCAGTTTAAATATTATTATGGTGATAAAAATATAAAAGCAATTTCGCAATTTTCCTGCGACAGTAAATTCTGTAGAACCACAATTTATTTCCCCAGCGGGAAAAAGGAAGCAGAAGGATTTTATACTAATTACAAAAAAGACAGTATATGGAAATATTATACTGAAAGCGATACTCTTATTGCAGAAGAGCATTACAAAAAATGTGTAAAAAACGGAGTTTGGAAATTCTTTTATAAGGATGGCATAATTAACGAAGAAGTAACATGGGTAAATGGAGTAAGAAATGGACCATGGAAGATGTACTATAGTGACGGCAAACTGAAATTAGAATGTGCAATTATAAATAATAAAACCGAAGGCCTTTTTAAATTTTATTATTCTTCAGGAAAAGTTTATATGTCGGGAATATATAAAGCAGGATTTAAAGACGGTGTATGGATGCAGTTCAGCGAAGAAGGAGTGAGCATGCTAAAAGAGACATATAAAGACGGAGTTCTTCTTAAATCGGAAGATCATAGGCCACCCGATAAAGATATACAAGAAGATCATAGACCACCCGACGATATAGATCAACAAAATAAATAATTTTCATGTCAGCAAAAGGCAGAGTTTTAATGGCGATGAGCGGCGGGATCGACAGTTCAATTGCCGCAATGCTTTTGCATGATCAGGGATATGAAGTAATAGGCTTTACTCTGAAAACATGGGATTATGCTACATCATGTAATAAAGAAACCGGTTGTTGCAGCCTTGATTCAATTGTTGATGCAAGACAGGTGGCGGTTAGATTAGGCATAAGCCATAATGTTCTTGATGTGAAAGAGGAATTTAATAAACTGATAGTAGATGATTTTATAAATGAATACCTTTCGGGCAGAACTCCAAACCCTTGCGTTCTTTGCAATGTTTATATAAAGTGGGGTTTATTGCTAAAAAAAGCTGATGAACTCAATTGCCAATATATTTCTACAGGTCATTATGCAAAAGTACGTGAAGAAAATGGAAGGCATATACTTTATAAAGGAATTGATGAAATAAAAGACCAGTCCTATGTTTTATGGAGGCTTACACAGGATTTTCTTAAAAGAACTATTTTCCCTTTAGGAAACCTTCATAAACAGGAAATAAAAAAAATGGCTGCTGATGCAGGATTTGAGAACCTTACGAAGAAAAGAGAAAGTTACGAGATATGTTTTATTCCCGGTGATGATTACAGAGCATTTCTGAATAATAAAATTGAAGGACTGTCAGAAAAGTACAAAGGTGGAAATTTTATCACAACCGATGGGAAGATACTTGGGAAACATAAAGGATATCCATTTTATACTATTGGGCAACGTAAAGGGCTTAACATTGCAATAGGAACGCCTTTGTATGTAGTAGAAATAAAGCCCGAATCAAATACCATTGTTCTTGGTAAAAAGGAAGAATTAAAAAGAAGTTGTATGAATGTTGGTAAAATAAATCTTATAAAATATGCTGAGATACCTGAAAATATTGAAGTTTTAACAAAAATCAGGTATAAGGACCCTGGTATGATAAGTAAGCTTTCAAAAATTAATGATTATGTAAAAGTAACCTTTAAAGGTGAAGTAAACTCAATAGCGCCAGGACAATCAGCAGTTTTTTATGAAAAGGATGATGTTGTAGGCGGGGGAATTATTCTTTTATAACTATTGCATTTGAATTTTGTATATTTGTATAATTATACAGCAATGATACGCATGGTCAAATATCTTAATTATATTTTCTTATTATGCATTGCCGGATTTTGTTTATTTTCCTGCAAACACGAAACTATTGCTCCTAATGATGTTGGTTATGGTTACTTCCCTTCAAACACAGGTCATTGGGTATTGTATGAGGTTGATTCTACTTATTATGACGGGTTTACGCATACAATTAATAAATATCATTTTAAAATTAACGAAAAAAATGAATCTACATACCTCGATAACCAGAACAGACCTACGCAACGCATTGAAAGATATAAAAAGACTACCGATACCACCGATTGGTTTTTAAAAGATGTTTGGGCGGCAAACCTAACACCTTCGACTGCTGAAAAGGTGGAGGAAAATACAAGATATGTTAAATTAGTATTTCCAATTTTTGACGAACAAATATGGAATGGAAATGCTCTTAACATACTAGGCGCTCATGACTATAAATATAATAATGTTTTTAAACCATATACTGTGAATGGTGTTACCTTCGATTCAACAATTACTGTGATTCAGGATATTGATTCGAATAATGTTTGGGTAAAGAATAAGGTAGAGGTCTTTGCTAAAAATATCGGGCTTATATACAAAAGATTTAAAGATGTTAACAAATTCCCTAACCTTCAGCACGACTCTATTACAAGCGGTATTGATTATACTTACAGGATTATTACTTATGGAAATTAATATTTATAATGCATGAAAAAATATTTGCTAATTGTTTTGCTGCTTTCATTTGTAGTAACTTCTAATGCGCAACTTGCGCCTCATAAATATCTGATAAAATTCGCTGATAAAAATAATTCGCCATATTCAATTACAAATCCTTCACAATTCCTTTCAGCAAAGGCAATAGCCCGTAGAACACATCAGGGAATCACAATTAAATATAACGATCTTCCTGTGTCGCCGGCATATATTGACAGTATAGTTAGTACGGGTGTAACTATTTTATGTAATTCAAAATGGTTTAACAGCGTTACAATTTATACCACCGATTCTCTTGCATTACTAAAAATACATTCATTTCCTTTTGTTATCAGCGTTGATAGTGTAGCAAAAGTCAATTTTAATGTAATAAAATCGTTTATTCCTAAAAAGTTAGAAACATCAGATATCAATTTAATCTGTAAGTTGAATAATAATATATCAGTGGAAGATAAAAAGTACAACTCGTATTATGACTATGGCTTTGCTTATAACCAGATTAATATGATAGGGGGCAATTATTTGCATAATATAGGTTATAAAGGGCAGGGAATGACAATAGCTATTATAGACGCCGGCTTCTCAAATGTGGATACATTATCTGCTTTCGACAGTTTATGGAATAATAACCACATTTTAGGAACCAAGGATTTTGTAGAGCCAGGAGGAAATGTTTTCTTGCAACATTCTCATGGGATGATGGTCCTTTCGATCATGGGGGCTAATATACCTGGACAAATTGTAGGAACTGCTCCTGAAGCAAATTTTTGGTTGTTACGCTCAGAAGATGCATATTCAGAATATATAATTGAAGAATATAACTGGGCATCAGCAGCCGAATTTGCTGATAGTGCAGGCGCAGATGTGATTAATTCATCGTTAGGATACTCTACTTTTAATGCTGCATGGATGGATCATACTTATGCTGACATGGATGGACATACTTGCCCTGCAAGCATTGCTGCTTCTATTGCTGCTTCAAAAGGAATGATTGTTTGTGTAAGCGCAGGAAATTCAGGTCAAAGCACATGGCATTATATAGGCGCTCCTGCAGATGCAGACAGTATCCTTACTGTTGGCGCAGTAGATTCCCTGAAAGTTTATGCAAATTTTAGCTCAAAAGGGCCCTCTTATGATGGGAGAATAAAACCCACTGTGGCTACCCAGGGTGAGGGAACCTGGGTTATTTCTTCTTCAGGAACGCCAATGCCAGGGAATGGGACATCTTTTTCTTCTCCTGTTCTTGCAGGAGCTGTTACCTGTCTGTGGCAAGCGTTTCCTTTAATGACAAACTCACAAATTATCGATGCTATAAAAAAGAGTTCAAGCCAATATTTGAACCCTGACAGCCTTTTAGGTTATGGTATTCCTAATTTTGTAGCCGCCTATATGATTCTTTCAGAAGTAAAGATTAATGATTTCAACAATAATAATACAGTAAATGTTTTCCCTAACCCTTTTAATGATATAATTTATTTACTGTTTTTTTCCAGCGATACTGAATATATAAATATTGAAATTTATGATATTACAGGGAAAAAAGTGTATTCTGAACCTGAATTACACCGTTCTTATGGCTATAATTACTTTTCTGTTGGTAAAGTATCAGGGCTTTCAAAAGGTCTTTATTTCCTTAGAATTTATTCTAAAGACAATTCATTTACTAAAAAGATAATGAAAATTGAATAGGTTACTATAATAAAACTTATTCTTTTTTTTGCCAGAAAAATCACATCCATTTTCGCTTACATTTCCACTAATCCATTTTTAATAGCATAAGTAAGTAAATTCACTGTGTTACGTGAGCCTGTCTTGGCGATCAGGTTTGCACGATGTCCATTTACAGTGCGCTGGCTGATAAAAAGCTTATCGGCAATTTCAGCATCAGTATAACCTTCAGCTATAAGTTGCAGTATTTCTAATTCGCGCCTGGTAAGATTTGCGTCTGCCGTTTCTTGTTTTTTGGGTGTTTGTATGTACTTGCGTGTAAAAAATGAAAGTAACTCTTCAGAATAATAATTCCTTCCTTCAGAAATTAATTGAATTGCACGATAAAGATCATCTTTGCTGATATTCTTTAAAAGAAACCCACGGACACCGGCATCAACCATATTCTTCAAATACTCTTCTTCTCCGAACATCGAAAGAGCAACAATTTTCAGATCCGGATATTTTTCTAATGCAATTTTAGTCGCATCGATTCCGTTCATCACAGGCATCTGGATATCCATTAGAACCATATCAGCTTTCACTTTTGTAAGTAATTTTATAAAATCGCTGCCATTACTTGCTTCTGCAACCACTTTAATATTTTTCAATTTATTGATGACCATAACAAGGCCTTTTCTGAATATTTCATGATCATCAACAATTATT
>CAINEZ010000548.1 GCA_903847905.1 uncultured Bacteroidota bacterium | reverse complement strand
TATCAAAAAATGCAAAAGATAGTTCAATAAAGTTTAGTTCTTCCAATGCAATTAAAAATAATGTATTCTTGGGTTTAACTAATTTTGTATTTAAAAAACCAGTTATTATAAAATGATAAAATCCCATTAAACCTGTTGCACCATATAATGATAATCCAATATCGTTTATAAATATTAAAAATAACATATCTCCTAAATTCCAACCATTCAATAATGTTATATGACTAAATATAATACTAAAAAATACAAATTGAATTCCAAAGAAAATAAATTGAACTATTATACTAGAATAGAAATCTATTTTATATTCCCAGGAAGTTAAGAAACTAACTTTTAATGCTTTCCAAAATATTTTAAAATAATTATTTGATTGCATTCTAACCACCAAGTTGTTCATAGTATTTTAATCCAAAATATTCTAATATTCTTGCAAGAATATAAAGTGTAATTATCCAAAACAAATATTCAAATATAATTCCCCAGGTTATAGTAAATTGAGAAATATATAATTTTCCAGGAACATAGAACATTAGCTTAAAAGGTAAATTGTTTAATATTCCTGCCCAAAATTTTGGGAGTAAATCTAAAGGAATCCAAGTTCCAGATGAAAATAATACTAATAAATCAATACCGTGTTTTATACCCCAATTGTTTCTAAACCAAAACATAGTGAAAAACAATACTACAAAAAATAAACTACCTAATATTAATCCTGCGGTAAAAAATATTGCTGCAAGAATAGAACTTTTTATTCCTAACAATAAACAACCAACAATTGTAATTATAATAATATTTGGAAGTTTATTTATAAATATTCTTGTGAAGAAAATATAAAGATAATTATTTGTTAAACTTATTGGTTTTATTACATTGGTTATTACTTCACCAGTTGCGATTTCTCTAAAATATCTGTTAACATGACTAAGGTTATAAAATAATCCCAATGAAAACAAAAAATACATTGCAATTTCTTTTATACTGTAGGGTATACTAGTTGAACTATTTATGATAATATACCAAAAGAAAAACTGAGGTATGAATCCAAAAACAACCCAGGATATGCTAATTGCAATTCTTGCAGGATATGCTCTTAGCCACTCTAGGTTATATTTTAATAATTTTAAAAAATAATTAATTTGATACATAGCCATCAGTATAAATCCTTTTAACAATTTCTTTTAATGTTGGTTCCTCTATTTTTAAATCAATTATTTCAAAGCAATTTGTAATTTTAGTTAAATATTCTTCAAGTTGTTTATTATAGGCTTTAAATATAATAACATTATCATGCTTTTCTATTACTTCCAAACCCCTATCACAGGATTTATCAAATTTTTCTTTATATACAATTGTTATTCTTTTCCAATTTGCATAAATATCTTTTAATTCTTTTAAGTTACCTTCATATACTTTTTTACCTTTATCTATAATTATTATTCTGTTACAAATTTCTTCTATATCATCCATATTATGAGTTGTTAAGAATATTGTTGTTTTCTCTTTTTCATTTATTTTTTTTAAGAATTTAATCATTTTTTCTCTGGCTAGAACATCTAATCCTATTGTTGGTTCATCTAAAAAAATAACTTTTGGTTTATGCAATAAAGATGCAATAATTTCAAATTTCATTCTTTCTCCTAAAGATAATTTTCTAACTGGTGTTTTCAATAGTTTTTCAACTTTTAATATTTTTGCAAAAGAATTTATTCTTCGTTTTGCAGTTATATCTGACATGCCATAGATTGCTGCCTGTAGTTCTATTGAATGTATTGGTGCAATATCTTGATTTAATAAACTTTTATTTCCAAATACAACACCAATATCTTTAACATAGTCTAATCTATTCTCAAAAGGATCTTTTCCTAAACAAGTTATTTTTCCAGAACTTGGAGGATAGATACCAGTTAGCATTTTTATTGTTGTTGATTTACCAGCACCATTTTCACCAATATATCCAATAATATCTCCTTTATAAACATCAAAGGATAAATCTTTAATAATCATTTTTTCTTTTTTCTTGTGTATAAATATATTTTTTAACTTTTCTGAAATTGTTTTTGATTTTATTGGTATATTAAATTTTTTGCTTATATTTTGAATAGATATAATTTTTTCTTGTTTCGACATATTATCACCATCAATAGACTAAGATTAAGGATTTCTAAAAAAATGATTATTTTTTGCTAAAGAGAACTATAAGAACATAAATATATTACACGAGAGTTTATTTAAAGCTAGCTTTTGTGAATATATAAATGTTCTTCTTTTTTTTAATTTCGTTCTTCATTTATAAATGTAAAATTTTTTCGACTCTTTTTATTATATTTTCAGGATTATCTGATGCGTCTATTCTTTTGATAATTTTCTTTTTTAAAAAATATTTTTCTAAAGGAATAGTTTCTTTTTTATAGGTTTTAAATCTATTTTTTATTACCTTTGGAGTGTCATCTGGTCTATGAATTAATTTTGTTTTATCTTTGTCACAGATTCCTTCTTTTTTTGGAGGCATATTTTTTATATGATAACTAGTTTTACATTTTGGGCAAATTCTTCTGCCAGATAATCTTTCTAATATAATTTTGTAAGGTGCTTGCAAATCAATAACT
>CAINEZ010000547.1 GCA_903847905.1 uncultured Bacteroidota bacterium | reverse complement strand
TTTTCAATTATCTGAATCTTTGCTAATTTAATAGTCAAGCCTTGCTGTGTGAAGAAAATATTATTGTTATTATTTACAGCATATTTAATGGGAGCAGATGTTTTAGCCCAGCTATCAAACTGTCCGAGGTTTTCAACAAAAACATCTGTTTTAAAAGGATCAATAGTATTCCAAGGTTTTGCATTACTTTTTTTCGAGGTCTCTTGAGCTATGGAACTTTCACAAAGAAAAGATAAAATAATTCCAATTAAGATAAAAAAAGTTAATTTTTTTTTCATATTGAGTATTTTTTATTTTGAAAATATATAGAAATTCAAAAAAATATATTTTGTTTCGTCAAATTTATAAAAAAGACGTAACAATAATAAAAAAGTTGCTCTATAACCTCTGAAAAAAACATCTAATCAAAAAAAAAATTACTTTTTTCTAGCATGCTATACTATAAAAAAATTATGTAATTTTATTTGTGATTTTTGTGAATTCTCAATTATTAAATAGGTTATAATTAAATTGTGTTTTATAAGCTTCGGACAAATATTGATCTATCCACGCATAGAATGATTGAATGTCTTTCCCGGTTTTTTTGTCTTTTTCAAGTTCATCAATTAATAAGTTGGCTTTCTCAAAAATTTCTTTTTCGACAGGTTGAAGTAATTGCATATAACCATTGTTTTGTTGATTAATTACTACTGAAAGATTGATATAGTTCCCGCCTTTATCGTAAGTAATTGGGAAACATTCCTCTTTAAATTTTAAGGCAGCTCTACATATTGGAGAACAAAATTTTTCATCCATAGTAACTGTTTTCGGCAAATTACTGCCACCCGAAATCCAAGTTGGAATAGCTACAGATGCAAGAGGAAATCCTAAAATAGTCCACATCATGGCATCTTTACTATGCTTATAATCCTTCGCTCCAATAATCATTATTGCTGCAACTGTTGATTCTCTTGTAATATAATCTATATAGAATTTGAATTCGGGGATATTTCTTTCTTTAGGTATGTTTGCCCATAGATCCGTTTTAGTTAATGAGTGAGTAAGATTTCGTGATATACTATTAAATAAAAATTGAGGCGAGATTTTTTTTTCGGCTAATAGAACTGAAAGAGTATCAATGGCAGTATTGTAACGGCAAAATCCATATCCTTTTGTGAGGTCACCTCTCATTGAATGATTAGTTCGAACAAGAAATCCATTTGGAGCGATTGCCTTATCATTTACATCATATTTTTTAAAATCGTAATTTCCCGTTTCATAAAATGCTGCTCCTCCATACGCATCAATAACGCCAAAATTTGCATTCAGTCCCATTGGTTTAGGCAATGAATCAAGCAATTTTTCAAAATCTTTAAGTGAGATACATTTTTGTAATGCAAGTTTCATTATTAATCCTTCTTGATTTTTAAATTTTGAAGTATCACCAATATTATTATTATAAGCATTTGAATTAATTATTGCAAAACCGGCTTCATTGTAACCTCCCCAAACCGATTTATTCCAATCTTCTTCTCCACTAACTAAAGCAATGTATTTATATCGCCCATCATTAAAAAAAGCAAGAGAATTTTGCTTTTGATCAGAATCTCTGTTTTTAAACAATATTGGTTTTCCATCTGCAGTGTATTTTCCGGAAATTAAGAATGTTGTGCAAGCATAATCTTTGGATGTCAACATCAAAAGAAAGCAGGTTATACATAAAAAAGTTATTTTTTTATTCATTGTGTGTTTCTATTAATAAAACATAATATTTACAGGTTAATAGCTTCGTTATATTTAGAGATATTTAGTGTTAGCCAAATGAATATTTCTCAAAAATACAAAAGTTTCTGTTTGCCCGACCTTAATTTATTGAGGGCGGGTTACCCACAATTCCAAATTCTATAGTTATCAAGTTCGAAATCATATTAAATAATGATACAATTTATAACCAAGTATTATCTTAGTTTGCGATTATTTATAATAAGTTTTAAATTTTTTATATATTAGTTTTATCAGTAATAATATTCTTACTTTTATCCTCTTTTTAGAAATTAATAGAAATAGAATGAAAAAATACTTTTTCCTGTGTATTCTGATTTTTTTATTTTTTTCAAACCTATTAGCTGTTAACCCCGATATTATTAAATTACCTGGTGATTCTACCTTAAAAAAACCTGTATCGTTAGTTAAAGGATTTTTTCAGGATGAAACAAAGTTATGGACTTCTCCTTTCAGAATAAAAGGAAAACAATTTACATTTTGGGTTCCTGTGTTTGGCGTTACCATGCTATCACTTGCAAATGATGAAAAGATTTATTCTGAATTCAAGAATTATCAAGGTAATCATAAATGGGTTAGCAATATCAGTCCTATTCTTACTCAGGGTGGCGAAAATTTAAACACTATTTCTTTATGTGGTATTTTTTATCTTGGCGGACTTGCATTTAATAATGATAAAGCAAAACAGACAGGTTTCCTTGGCATTGAAGCATTAGGGCATGCGGGGCTTATCGTAACTGTCGGAAAGCTGATTTCCGGAAGACAGAGACCCTGTTATGACAACGGAAAAGATGCGTGGCATTGGTTTCCTGCATCATTTAAACAATTTGGAGAAGACCCACAACCCAGGTATGATGCATTCCCTTCGGGACATACAATTGCTGCATGGTCTATTGCAACTGTAATTGCAAAACAATACAAGGATAATAAGATAGTTCCTGTTATTGCATACACAGCAGCAACGTGTGTAGGGCTTTCAAGGATTACACAGGACGCACACTGGATGTCGGATGTAATTATTGGCGCTTCCCTGGGATATACTATAGGAAGCTTTGTTGTAAGAGAAAGAAAAAATACACGATGGACTATATTGCCATTTGCAGACAGAAAAAATATCGGGGTTAATTCTGTTTATAAGCTATAACATAGAAGTTGTTTATTTTTTAAGATCGAAGATGTATGAAAAAAATGAAATTAATATTTTTTGTCATCTGTTTATTTTTTGGAAATGATCTGGCTGCACAGACTGATTATTCATGGTGGGAACAAATACATAATTGGGATGGACATACTTCATGGTTTAAATATATTATATTTTCTCCGCAATATTTAGGTCCGAATGCATTACCCGTGCCTGAAGTGAATAAAGGAATTGTCGGGGCCCAGGGTGTTTTGGAACTGTCTGCCGATGGTCATTTCAGCAAGGGAGATAAAACTCAGGATTTATTCACGAAACTTTATTATCCTATTGTCGGAAAACTTATTGCAGTTGAAGGATACGTTGTACCTATTGAACATTTTAAAATGGATACTGCAACCCGTGATATTCGGGCTGCAAGGGTTAAGAGTGGTGAAGGGACTGCGGGTGGCGACATTTACTTTGCAACAATTATTCAATTGATAAAAGATAAAAAATTTCCTGACGTTGCATTCAGAATGACGTGCCGCACTGCTTCAGGTACCAATGTTTCTGCAGCGCGCTATACTGATTCGCCCGGGTATTTTTTTGATCTTTCTATAGGGAAAAATTATATAAAGGACAACAGATACTTTCACACAATAAGGCCATACGGAATGGCTGGCTTTTACAGTTGGCAGACAAATTCGGAAAGGAACAGGCAGGATGATGCATTTTTATATGGCGCCGGAATTGATTTTATTTCTAAAAAAATTACGATATCTGCATCTGCCGGAGGTTATATAGGGTACCTGAAAAACCACGACAAACCGGCTGTTGCAAAAATAAGTTTTATTAGAAAAGGGGATCATTTTAATTATGGTTTAACTTATCAGGCAGGGCTTAGCGATTATCCTTATAACAGCATAAGGTTAAGTTTAGAATATATTATACCTGAATCGTTGATGATAAAAAAGCCAGTAAACTAATAAAAAATAGTTCGATGATTAAATAAGTTGACAAGTTAATAAGTTGACATACTCAGCCTGACATTCCTCGGTCTGACAGTCAATCTTAATATATTAATAACACAACAGGTTAATAATATTTATTTTTCCAATTCAATTATTTCCAGGTCTTTTATTCTTTCCCTGTCTATAACAAACCTGATTGCTGTAATAACATTATGTAATCCGTATTTGCCGGCAGCGCCCGGATTGATGTGAAGAAGCTTTAATTTTTTATCATATATCACTTTTAATATATGGGAATGCCCGCAAATAAAGAGTTTTGGAGGGTTGGTGATTATCCTGTTTTTAATTTCAGAATTATATTTCCCGGGATAGCCCCCGATATGTGTAATCCATACATCTACGTCTTCGCATATAAAACGTAATTCTTTAGAATATACCATGCGCACATCTTGCCCGTCGATATTGCCATATACGGCTTTTAACGGTTTCAGTTTTGCAAGTTCATCTGCAATGGAAATATTCCCAATATCACCGGCATGCCAGATTTCATCGCAATTTTTGAAAAATTCAATAATACGTGGATTAAGGTAGTTGTGTGTATCAGAAAGAAGTCCGATTTTAGTCATACCAATCAGTTGCTATATAAAATGTTTTTATTTCGTATAAGAAAATGTCATTACAGGTCTGAAACCAATGAAAGGGGATGCATCAGCAATGCCCTTATAGGCATCAGGTCCATATATTTTTATGTATGATTCATCGTTGTTAAAACTGCCTCCTTTAGTTCCTATTGCAATCGAAGTAACTTCGCTGAACGACTGAACCATTTCTGCAACATTTCCTGCCATGTCGTATAGTCCGTAATCGTTAGGTTTGAAATGGCAAACAATTGTAGGTGATATCCCTGGATTAATATTTGTCTTTATTTTTTGTGCATCAGGAGAAACCACGTATTTAAAGTGGCAATAATATTTTCCTTCAGGATCATTGGTTTTTTTTGAATTCCAGGGATATGTTGCATCATCGTGTCCGCCTTTTGCAGCGAACATCCATTCTTCTGTAGTTGGCAACCTTAAATCGCTGATATATTTTTTCTTGTTTTTAATTTTTGTATTAACTTTTTCGGTAAGCCAGGTACAATAAAGCTTTGCAGCTGCCCTGGAAATATTAACAACAGGATAATTGTCGTAAGCCGGATGCGAAAAATACATATCTTCAAAGGGCTTTGCATAAGGACTGACTTTTCTCCATTGAGTGGAATCAGGGTAAGCAATTTTATATTCTTCTTTTTTACCTTGCTTCTTCAAATCATTCAGGAACACTTTATATTCCTTATTTGTTACTTCGGTTTTTTTTATATAAAATGCCTGAACGGATACAGTTTTTCCATTAGTAGTAAGATTTCCCATTGGAACAAAAACGTAACCTTTGGGATTTGTAATTTTTTTTGCCGGAAAAGTACTGAAGATAAAAATGAAAGAAATGAGAATAAGTAGAGCCGAAAGAATAAATGACTTTTTCATAGGTTTTATTTTTAAAAACGTATCAAAGTAAATGAATATTGTTATATGAATAACAATATTTTAGAACTATAATAAAAAAAATGATCAGATAATTTTAAACACAGAAGTATTTACCCAGCCAACACTGCCATTGGCGATCTTAATTTCACTCCATTCGCCGACATTATCAATTACCTTGACTTTTGAGCCTTCGTGGATAACGAAAAGATCGGTGCTGTTGGCATCGGGCGAACTTTTTGCAGTAACAGAAGGGGAGAAGACAATAGCTTCTTTTACTGAATTAACGCTTGAATATTGCGACTGTGCAGATATAAATGAGAAAGCCATCATGATCATAAAAACAAAGGTTAGCCAGAAAGCGATCTTTCTTCTTTTGAGTACAGATGAGAAGAGATAAAATCCAAACAGTCCGAGACCTGTAATTAAAAATACAATTCCCAGTATTGCCCAGGTGTTGAACGGAAAGATATTGCGAACTTCTTTCCACCAACGTACAAGGAAAAATTCAGGTATAGCGTCTATCTTATCGGTGATCTTAGTGTTTGCTACTTTCAGGTTATGCTCGATATCTTCATCACCTGGTTTCAATCTTTTTGCTTTTTCAAAATATAAAATTGCCGAAGAATAATCTGCTTGTTTGAAGTATGCATTACCAAGATTATAATAAAGTTCAGGCGCTTCAAACCCGTTTTTAATTACTTTTTCGTAACATTCAATAGCTTGCTGATAAAATTTTGAACTATATGCTTTGTTACCTTTTTCAACGAGATCGGAATTGTTATCAGCATAAAGGGTAGCTGCAGCAAACATCAGGAATAATATGGCGATAACGGATTTTTTCATTTCACTTAATTTTTTTCTTTGTTCTTTTGAAGGCCAAAAGAACGAAAAGCCTTTCTGCTGCCGAAGGTTTCTTTGCTTACGCTCATGTACCGATACGAAACATATATTTGCAAAAAATATTATTTTGTTTCTATCGGCATAACAAAATCTAAACATCTTTGTAAATACAAATCTGTTAAGATTCTGTATACCTGCACGGATATATTCGTGTTCCGGCAGCGAAATTCCGATACCTTTTGTGCTTATTTTTAGTTTCTTACTTTCAGCGGAATTTCGAATCGCCGTCCTTCGCACAGGCTACACTCATATATCCTTCGCAAACTGACGACAGCAGAAATAAAATTTCGATTTATTTTAAAAAACTAATTTTTATCTTTTTTACTTTAAATGAAAAATTATTATTTATTATAAACATTTTATAATTTCTATATTATCAGTGATTTTTACATTTTATATTTCA
>CAINEZ010000546.1 GCA_903847905.1 uncultured Bacteroidota bacterium | reverse complement strand
CCTGTACTGACGTGCTTCCTGAACGATTTTTCTTTTCTCTTATAAACATGTTTTCAAAATTTCGGGACACCCAAAATTAAAAAACATATCAGTAATATCAAGGGTTACAGTGGGTGTCCCGAAAAAGTGCGGAAAACAGGAAATGGGTATGGTAGAGATTGCTATACCCTATTCCTTATACCTATATACCAGAAATCAGAATGCAATAATTTATACCGTGCAAAGTATAATAGTCTTGTTAAACCAACCACCTCCTGTTAAAAAGTATTTTAGCTTGCCCAAATTGCTTTATATTTGATAAACAAAATATCCAAAGAAAAATTGCAATAATAGATTTACGATTCAAATAATTTATAATTTTGAACAACTGAAATAACTTTATAATTTCTAACACTTCCAAATATGAAAAAAGACGAAAAAGTATTTGACCTCATAAACCAGGAATTGCATCGCCAGATGCACGGCATAGAACTGATTGCTTCCGAAAATTTTGTGAGCGACCAGGTATTGCAGGCAATGGGCTCATGTATGACAAACAAATATGCTGAAGGTTATCCCGGAAAGCGTTACTATGGCGGTTGCCAAATCGTTGACCAAACCGAACAAATTGCTATTGACAGGCTGAAAGAACTTTTTGGTGCTGAATATGCTAATGTGCAACCACATTCCGGCGCGCAGGCTAATATGGCTGTATTTATTGCATGCCTTAAACCGGGCGATACTTTTATGGGACTGAATCTTGCCCATGGCGGACATCTTTCGCATGGTTCGCCTGTTAATTTTTCAGGTATGTATTTTAAAGCCATTCCTTATGGAGTTGAAGAAGAAACAGGCGTTATTGATTATAATAAGATGGAAGAAATAGCGCTGAAAGAAAAACCAAAGTTGCTACTTGCAGGCGCATCGGCATATTCCCGCGACTGGGATTTTAAACGTATGCGTGAAATTGCCGATGAAATTGACGCTATACTTATGGCTGATATCGCTCATCCTGCCGGACTTATTGCAAAAAAACAATTGAATAATCCTGTTCCTTATTGTCATGTTATTACTTCCACTACTCATAAAACTCTTCGCGGACCAAGAGGCGGTATAATTATTATTGGAAAAGATTTTGAAAATCCATGGGGTTACACAACGCCTAAAGGCGAAATTAAAAAAATGTCAACGCTTATTGATTCTGCTGTATTCCCAGGTGTACAAGGCGGACCACTTGAACATGTTATTGCATCAAAAGCTGTCGCTTTTGGCGAAGCGCTGTCAGAAGAATATAAACAGTATATAATACAGGTAATGAAAAATGCAAAGGTGATGTCTAAATGCTTTGTTGATAAGGGATACAAAGTAATAAGCGGCGGAACCGACAATCATTTAATGCTTATTGACCTGAGAACAAAATTTCCGAATATCACAGGTAAACAAGTTGAAAATACTCTTGTAAAAGCTGATATTACTGTAAATAAGAACATGGTGCCTTTTGACAGCCGTTCACCTTTCCAGACTTCAGGTTTGCGCGTAGGAACACCTGCAATAACTACACGTGGGCTGAAAGAAAAACATATACCGCAAATAGTTGAACTTATTGATGAAGTAATCAGTGATATTGAGAATGAAAAAGTAATTGAAAAAGTAAAAGAACAGGTACATAAGCTGATGAAGGATTTTCCATTGTTTGCTTATTAATAATTGTTCAGCATTTTCTTTTCATGCAAAGTAGGCAGGGACACAAAGCCTTGATATTGCAGAAAACATATTTATAAAAAAAACTTTAAAATTTTGACGGCATGAAGACATTATATATTGTACGTCACGCAAAATCATCATGGGATTTCACTGAACTTCCCGATATTGAAAGACCTTTAACAGAAAAAGGTATTTACAATACTAAAAAAATAATTACGGAACTTAGTAAAAAAAATATCAGTATTGACTTACTTATATGCAGCCAAGCTAAACGCGCTTATGACACAGCAAAATTACTTGCTACTGGCTTAAATTATCCTGTTGAAAAAATAATTTTAAGTAAAGGCATTTATCAGGTTGGCACTGACGACATTTTTAATTTAATTTTTGGCATAAAAGATAATGTTGATTCGCTTATGATTGTAGGTCATAATCCAACACTTACCCAATTTGCCAATCTGTTTCTTGAAGAAATGATAGAATTATTACCTACGTCAGGTATTATTTCTATAAATTTTGAAGCAGATAGTTGGAATGACATCATCAAGGCTCCGCATAAAACTAATTTTAATATTTTCCCGAAACAGATGAATTAAGACAACATGCAGAAAGCAATAGCGCAATCGAATTTTATCAACAGAGAAATAAGCTGGCTTTATTTTAATCAACGTGTTTTACAGGAGGCTGCTGATAATTCAACTCCTTTAGTTGAAAGAATGAAATTTCTTGGAATTTTTTCTAATAATCTTGATGAATTTTTCCGTGTAAGGGTAGCAACTCTTGTGAGAATGGCGGCTTTTCCTGAAAAGGGTGAAGATTATGACGGGTTTAATCCTATAAAAGTTTTAAAGGAGATTAATGATAAAGTGATCAGGCAGCAAAAACAATTTGTTGATATATATTGGAACATTCTGGAACAACTCGAAAAGAAAAATATTTTTATTCTTAATGAAACGCAGTTGAATAAAAAACAAGGCGAATATGTGAATAAATATTTTCATGAGCATATTCGTCCTAACCTCTTTCCTATAATGATCAGCAATTTTGAACACAGCGCTGCTCTTAAAGATAAATCAATATACTTAGCTGTTTGCCTGAGAAAAAAAAATATCAAGACAGGCGAAAATTATGCTCTTATAAAGGTTCCTACTGATTCGGTTTCCCGTTTTTTTATTTTACCCGAAATAAATAATAAACAATGCCTTATACTTCTTGACGATATAATCAGGTATTGCCTGAAAGACATTTTTCAGATTTTTGGTTATGATTCATTTGAAGCTTACACAATTAAATTTACAAGAGATGCTGAGTTGGATATTGATAATGATGTTTCAAAAAGTTTTCTGGAACTTATTTCCGAAAGCCTGAAAAGAAGGAATAGAGGCAGACCTGTAAGATTTATTTACGATAAAACCATTCCTGATCACTTACTGAAAATCCTGATAAATAAATTCAAAATAACTCACAAGGACGATCTTAATGGTGGCAGCCGTTATCATAATTTCAAAGATTTTATTGACTTTCCTAATATTAATATTCCGGGACTTGAATACCCAAAGATGTCGCCACTTCATCATAAAGACCTTCCACATTCCAAATCAATTTTCAGCGTTGTAAGGAAGAAGGATATAATGCTGCATTTCCCATACCAGTCTTTCGATTACATGATCGATTTGCTGAGAGAGGCATCTATTGATCCTGATGTGCAATCCATAAAAATGACACTTTACCGTCTTGCAAAAAATTCAAATGTTATCAATGCATTAGTAAATGCTGCAAGGAATGGCAAAAAAGTTACAGTTTATATGGAGTTACAGGCGCGCTTTGATGAAATGGCAAATATTAACTGGTCGGAAAAACTTATTGATGAAGGTGTAAAAATTATTTTCGGTAAGCCAGGAATGAAAGTTCACACTAAACTAATATTGATTAAACGTAAAGAGGGGAATAAAAATATTTATTATGCAAACATAGGAACAGGCAATTACAATGAGGAAACGGCAATGGTTTTTGCTGATGAAAGCCTGTTTACATGTGATCCTGAAATTACTTCTGATGTTGAAAAAGTATTCCTTTTATTTAAAAATAATTATAAACCCCTCGACTTTAAAACCCTGATTGTTTCCCCATTTTATATGCGCAAATATTTTACAGGGCTTATTAATAAAGAAATTGAAAACGCAAAAAAAGGAAAAGAAGCATGGATGATTCTTAAACTGAACAACCTTGTGGATATGGAGATTGCGAAAAAAATATACAGGGCTAGTCAGGCTGGAGTTAAAATAAAAATCATCGCACGCGGAACATGCATTCTCAAAGCCGGAATACCAGGTCTTAGTGAAAATATTAAAGCCATAAGTATTGTAGATAAATTCCTGGAACATTCAAGAATATTGGTATTCTGCAATGGCGGAGATGAAAAATATTTCATTTCGTCAGCCGATTGGATGAAACGAAATTTTGACTATAGGGTTGAAGTAGCTTGTCCATTGACCGACAAAAGTATTCAGAAAGAGCTGAAAGCAATGCTCGACATACAATTAAAAGATAACACCAAAGCCCGTTTGCTGAATTACAATATGTATAATCATTATAAAACTTCGCCCGGAAAAAAGAAAGTCAGGTCGCAGATCGAAATTTACAATTATCTCAAAACTCTTGGACACAGTAATTAATAAACTTTTTAAAACAGGAATCAACTATGCTCTTTGCATCTATAGATATAGGCTCTAATGCTGTCAGGCTTTTTTTCGCCAATGTATATGAATTAAAAGGAAATCCGATTGCGGAAAAAGCATCACTTTTAAGAATCCCTCTGCGGCTCGGGGAAGATGTATTTAAAACAGGCTGTATTTCCGATAAACGAATTGGAAACCTGATTAAAACAATGCATGCTTTTAAATTGTTAATGGAAGTTTACAAACCCATTGATTATATAGCATGCGCAACTTCTGCCATGCGTGAAGCCAGCAATAACAATCAAATTATTGAAAGGATAAAAGAGGAAACCGATATAAATGTCAGGATTATTGATGGCATTGAAGAAGCTCAAATAGTTTGCGCCACAAATAATATCAATACAGGTAAAAAATATTCGCTGACTATGTATGTTGATGTAGGCGGTGGCAGTACCGAAATTTCAGTTCTCAGAAATCACACTCTTATTGATTCAGACTCTTTTAACCTTGGAACAATAAGGATTCTTGATAATAAAGCAGACGAAGAAGAATGGAATCGTTTAAAAGAGTGGTTAAAAAAATACAATAAAGATTTTAAAAAAATATATCTTGTAGGTTCAGGAGGTAATATTAATAAATTATCTAAACTATACAGTACTCAACCCGACAGCTCACTAAGCTTTCCCAATCTGAAACAAGGATATAAAAAACTTTGCAGCATGACGCTTCAGCAGCGCATTGAAGAAATGGGAATGCGTCCCGACCGCGCCGATGTTATTATCCCCGCAGCAGAAATTTTCCTTATTATTATGAAATCTGTTAAAGCTGATTTTATTTTCGTTCCGCGAATTGGACTCACCGATGGGCTTATTTATACGGTGTATAAAAAGTATAAAGATAGTTTGAAATAATTAAAACGGACGCTGATAAACGCTGAAAAACACGGATAAATCAGTTTAAATCTGCGTTAATCCGCGTCTGAAAAATGGTGTAATTTCGCGTAAAATAAATTTTATATGAAACAAACTTTATTGCACGAAGATATTACAGGAAAAATAATTAAAGCATTTTACAATGTTTACAATGAGCTTGGATATGGATTTCTTGAAAAGGTTTATGAAAAAGCCATGTTATATGAATTACAGTTATTGGAATTAAAAGCAGATAATCAAACTCCGGTTAAAGTTGAATATAAAAATAAAATTATTGGTGATTATTTTGCAGATATTATCGTTGAAGAAAAAGTAATAATTGAATTAAAAGCTGTTGAGTTTATTATTCCGGAACATGAAGTTCAGCTTGTAAACTATCTAAAAGCAACAAATATAGAAGTAGGATTACTATTGAACTTTGGTCCGAAACCTCAATATAAAAGAAGAGTATTAACTGAAGAATATAAGAATCATATTAAAATATAGACGCTGATAAACGCTGAAAAACACGGATAAATCAGTTTAAATCTGCGCTAATCCGCGTCTGAAAAAATTCGTAAGCCCTAATCCATTTCTTCCATTAACTCATCAGTGAGTTCAAGGTTATGGAAAACATTTGTAACGTCTTCGTCTTCTTCGAAAACTTCAACAATGCGTAAAATTTTCTTTGCAGCTTCTTTATCAAGTTTCGTAGTTGTTTTTGGGATACGTTGTAATTCGGCGCTTTCGGGTTCTATTTTTATTTGCTCTAATTTTTTCATCATAGAACCGAAATCTTCCATGGCAGTAGTGATAGTAAAAAAATCATCTTCAAGAACAACATCTTCAGCGCCTGCATCAATGATATCCATGATAAAATCATCCTCAACTAAATTTCCCTTAGGTACAATAAATATTCCTTTACGGTCAAAAATAAAACTCAGGGATCCGTTTGTTCCGAGTGTCCCGTTATATTTATTAAAGATTGAACGTACATTAGAAACGGTGCGTTGTATATTGTCGGTAGTGGCTTCAATGAAAAAAGCGATGCCTCCGGGAGCATAGCCTTCGTAAGTAACTTCCATAAGAGCTGCGGAATCTTTATCGGATGCTTTGTTGATAGCTCTCGAAATATTTTCTTTGGGCATATTTACCCCTTTGGCATTAGAAATAGCCAATCTTAAACGTGGGTTGCTGTCAGGATCGGGACCGCCTTCTTTCACACCAATTGTAATTTCTTTTATAATTCGCGAAAAGGCTTTTGAACGCTTTGCATCAATTGCGCCTTTTTTTCTTTTAATAGTTGACCATTTACTGTGTCCTGACATAAACTTTAATATTGATTGTTTTTATTTTAAGATTGTAAAATTATAAAAAAAATGAAAATAAAAAAGCCCGGTTTTGTTATATTCTCATTAAAAAATATATTTGTATTTTTGTTTGTAGCTGAATGGTGCGAATTTAGGCATGGAATAATTATTTAATATAAGGTTGGTTTATCATATTATAATGTTAAACGTCTTTTCTGTTTTTTCTCTTTCAGTATATTAAGGTTAATGTTCCAAACATAATATTTTTTTATGACAACATGTAAAAATTGTAGTAATTCTTTTGAGGGTAAATATTGTAATAATTGCGGGCAAAAAGCTGATACCGGAAGAATTGATGCTAATTATTTATGGCACGAAATTCAGCATGGCGTTTTTCATCTTGATAAGGGTGTTTTTTTTACTATTAAAGAATTATTTATCCGACCTGGTTATACTATTAAAGAATATTTTGAGGGAAAAAGAATCGGACATTTTAAACCATTGGCATTTGTTTTTATTCTTGCCGGTATTCTTGGAATACTAAGGCATTATTTGCCATTTGGTGAATCAAGACCAATTGTTAATAACAATATCCCTGATATAATAATTACATTCGTAGTTTTTGCAAAGTCTCATTTATCTATTGCCGAGCTTATTTTTTTGCCATTTATTGCTTTAGCAAGCAAATTAGCTTTTCGAAAAAGCAATTATAATTATTTTGAACATCTGATTTTAAATTCATTTATTTTGGGACAAAATATTGTTATTAATATAATGTTCCTGCCATTTTGTTTGATAAATAATGAGGTACTTAATAAAATAACATATAATTTCTTAAATGTTTTATTTTTGATTTTAATAATCTGGACATATTTTCAATTTTTTTATAAATCCAATATTTTCCGAACAATAATTAATATTATTTTGACTTTTGTTTTTTTTATAATGGAATTAATTTTATTAGTAATATTATTTTTCCTTTAAAAAACAGGAAATTGATGGTTTAATCGGAAAGCAATAAATTGCAATTAATAACTCTTAACTTGCCAGGTAAAAAGGAATAATTTATTAAGAACATTTTT
>CAINEZ010000545.1 GCA_903847905.1 uncultured Bacteroidota bacterium | reverse complement strand
TATGACAAATTTAGGAATGCCGATAAGTGTAAAAGTAGCTTAAGAATTTTCAAACAAAGAAATTATTTTTTTCAAATTATCCATGCAACAAAGTCATTCCCAAATAATAATTCAGTTAATATTATTCAGTTTGCAGTCTGCAAAAATTTACATGCTACAAACTGTTGATTACTGACTACTTAAAATGTTATTTTTTTATCTAAAAATTATAAGTAGGTTTGTGTAATTATAAAAAAGAGAATGCAATTCGTCGGTGAACATATTGTTATTGGATTTGCAGGAAAGATATTGATTTGGATTTCTTTTATATCGCTATTGCTTGCAGCTGCGTCCTATTTATTTTCATGCAGTAAAAATCAGATTAATTTCCGTTCATGGCGATTTCGTGCCAGGCATCTTTTTAGGTTGCATTTCTTTTCAATACTCTGCGCTTTTGGTATTTTGGTTTATATAACTTTAAATCATTATTTCGAATATAATTATGTGTGGAAGCATTCATCAAAAGATATGCCCTTTGGCTTTTTGTTTTCGAGTGCTTGGGCAGGGCAGGAGGGTAGTTTCCTTTTATGGATATTCTTTCAGGGCTTAATCGGTGTTTTTTTAATGTATCGCACACACGATTGGGAAATGCCTGTAATGACAGTAGTTTCCATATCACAGCTTTTTCTGACATCGACAATATTGGGTGTACACATCTTAGGGCTGAAGATTGGTAATAATCCGTTCATATTGTTGCGTGAAGCGCCTGAGAATGTAGGTTCTTATTTTTTCAGTGATCCTAATTACCTGCAACGTATCACTGATGGTGCAGGATTGAATCCGCTTTTGTTGAATGTATGGATGAAAATTCATCCTCCTGTTCTTTTTCTTGGCTTTGCTTCGGTTATAGTGCCTTTTGCATATGCGGTTGCAGCTTTGTGGAAAAAAAAATATGTGGAATGGCTGAAACCTGTTGTTCCATGGTTATCTTTTTCCGTACTCACACTTGGTGCAGGGCTTTTAATGGGAGGCGTGTGGGCATATCAAGACCTGACATTTGGAGGTTTCTGGTTGTGGGACCCTATAGAGAATTCATCGCTGGTTCCATGGATTATTCTTATTGCTTCCTTGCATTTGGTGACAGTTTCAAAGGTCAGTAATAGGTCACTCTTTCTTGCATTTCTGCTCACTATTATGGCTTATGTTCTTGTGCTTTATTCTACATTCCTTACCAAGAGCGGTTTACTGAGCAACACTTCCGTTCATGCTTTCGGAAGTACAGGGCTCACATGGCATTTAGGTATATTTTTATTTTTATTTTTATTTATTCCCATCATGTTGTTTTTTTTTCGTGTAAAAATGTTTCCTGAAAGTCGAAATGAAAAAGTGCTTTCAAGAGAGTTTTGGATGTTTATTGGCGCTGTGATTCTTATGTTGTCAGCTTTTCAAATTATTTTTTCTACTTCTGTTCCATTAATCAATAGACTTATTGGAACGAATATATCAATGCCTTCAGATAGTGTTGCTTATTATAATGCATGGCAATTGCCTTTTGCAGCTATTATAGGAATATTAATTGCTTTTACACAATATTTGAAATATGGCTTCAATGAAAAAAAAATATTTTTCACAAAAGTATTTCTTCCATTTATTGTATCAATTATCCTGACAGTATTGCTTTATTTTTATTCCGGCATTAGCAAGCTTTCATACATAATAATGGCATTCGCCTGCTTGTTTGCGGCGGTTTCTTCAATAGATATTTTGCTTAGATTATACCGGACACAAAAAAATAAATCTTCACTTATTAGTCATTTTGGTTTTGGTATTTTCCTGTTGGGTATTCTTTTGTCATTAGCACAGAGCAAGGTGATTTCGAAAAATGTGTTACCTGCCTACCGGCAG
>CAINEZ010000544.1 GCA_903847905.1 uncultured Bacteroidota bacterium | reverse complement strand
CAATATTGCAAAATATGTATAAATATTAAATATTTTTTTTTGTATTAACTTGGGAAATGCAGTTCAATATTAGCCTTTTTTAAAATTTCCTTTTAAAAAATTAAATGCAAATTATTTGCACCTTGCTCAAATCAACTTATATTTGTTCAATATTTAGTACATATCGGAAGATTTTTTATGAACTGCTGCTATATGTAATACGAATTTCAAAACCAAATAAAAACATAAACAGTAAAAAATGTGAAAAAAGCAATAATCATTATTACGGTCTCTTTCTCTTCATTTTTAATAAGCAAAGTAAATGCTCAGTCACCATCTATCAAATGGTGGTATGATACTAACGATGCTTCCTTCGGTCAATCGGCTACTGATGATATTGACAGTGATGGAAAATTTGAAGTGGTTTTTGGCTGTTACCGAAACGACAGTTCTGTGTATGCCCTGAACGCAGAAGACGGTAGTTTGTTATGGAAATACAACACCTATCCTAACGGAGCAGAAGGATGCAACGACGTTGCTCCAATTATATATGATGTGGACAATGACGATAGTCTTGAAGTGATAGTTGCCAGTTCATGTAATCCAAAAACTTTTTGTTTTAATGGAAGAACAGGTTCTATTAAATGGCAGTGTAATACACGAGGAAGTGATTCTCCGCCAACAATTGCTGATATTGACAATGACGGAAAACCTGAAATTATTCATGGTGAATTCGGTGGGTATGTAATTTGTATAAATGGAGAAGATGGCTCTATCTCATGGGAGATTCCTGTTGATCTTAATTCATGGATTCAGACAGCACCTACCATTGTTGATCTTGACAACAACGGACAACTTGACTTTGTCGTGGGCACATGGAACTTCAATCATTTGGATAGTGTATATGCTTATCGTGGTGACAATCATACCTTATTATGGAAATATCCCATACATGATGTGATGTATCACGGGACTGCTGTTGCCGATCTGGATAAAGACGGCTACCCCGAATTAGTCATTGGCTCTTACAATGATACTCTCTATTGCATCAATGGTGAAAACGGAACAACTAAATGGAAATATGCAGGTTCAGGAGGCTATATCGGAGCGCCTGCATCTATAGCTGATATTGACGGCGATGGAAACTGCGAAGTGGTTTTTGTGAGCGGATATGTTGTAACGGCGCTATCTAATAACGGCATACATAAATGGCATTACAATATTCCAGGAAATGAAGGGGCATTCAGAGGTGTTGCATTAGCCGATATCAATAATGATGCTTACCTTGATGTAATTTTCGGAACAGATGGAGGAAAAATAATTGCCCTCAATGGAAACAACGGAACCCTTATCTGGCTAAAAGATATAGCAGCACATTACGGTAATCCTGGTTTCGGATTTGACAATGCTCCGTTGGTAGCTGATTTTAATAATGATGATTCGCTTGAAATATTTATTGTAGGAGGTTATAGTGAGTATCCTGCCTTTCAGAGTAATTATGGCAGAGCGTATATGATCACTGCGGGGAAAGGCAATGGACCCGACTGGCTAATGTTTCAGCACGATATTCGTCGTCAGTCATCTCTTTGCGAAAATGCAGCAAATGCGATAAATGAATCGAACACTCCAGATGCTTTGTCAATTCAAATATTTCCAAATCCATCCAATACCTCAATAACCATACGGTTTTCGAATCCAAAAAATGAAAATTACACCTTGATAATTTATAATGCAATGGAACAAATAGTACAAAAAAATGAGAATATCATAAGCACTGAAATAAAGGTAGAAAATAGAAACTGGCAAAGTGGTTTATATTTTTTTCAACTTCAATATAAAGGTATAATTATCGGACAAGGTAAATTTATAATAAAAACTTAATAACGCTCACCGATTAATAGACAAATGACTTTTACTTTTTTTACACTGCTGTAATATTGTACTGTTTTTTCACACTGTCGAGCAGTTGCTGTTCTTCGGGAGAAACAAATCCATCAATAGCAGCAGCTTTTTCCATTAGTTTGAAAACTTTCTCGCGTTTAGTCTGATCTTCGGGAAACCTTATTACGAGCTGGTTTGAAGATGCCATGTGAAAAAGGTAGGTAATTTTTTCTACATTATATCCCCATTTTTTTGCAAGTTTAGAAGCCATCATCATTTCTTCTTTAGCAAATACCCCGTCAGCAGCCATAACTACGAGTATATTGTTAAATGCATAATCTCTTACATCGTAAATACCTTCGATAAGATTCATGTCAATATCTTCAATATAATCGTCCTTATAATCATTATAATGGGCTTTATATTCGCCAATATTCATTAGTTCTGTAACTATCCATTCATTTTTAGTGCTATTTAAAAAAGCGTTGCAGAACTGGCATTTAGTATCAATAGTATCTTTAACAGGACCACCGCATGATGGGCATACATGAGCATATATTGAACCTTTTGATGATTGCGAATTAATATCCCTGCTCATAATGATAATGTCTGTTTTGCTCTGAACATAAGGATCTACGGCAGTTGCAACATCACCTGAAATTTTAATGCGTTGGTATGAATATTTAATTGCAATTGCAAGATCGTGTTTATCTTCGGATTGTTTTGCTCCGATTATGTTTACTTCATTCAAATATATTCTGTTGAAAACATAATTTTCCTCATCAGATTTTTTTAATTTTTCAAACAAATCATCCGAAACAAAGCGCCGCATAAGGCTTAAATTATTTAATGACCTCGACAGCAATACCTGAAGAAATCCGTTACTTGCTTTGTCTTCGAGGTGTTGAACGCAAAAATCGGAATCATGCCGGATAAGCTCAATTACTTTCGTTGTAAGAGCTGACCTTGCTTTCCCATTGCGCCGGGCGTTAATGTAATCGTCAGCCTGAATGATTTCGCAAAGCACCCAGTCGTAATCGCCGAGATTGGTTATGGTTTTGCAATTTTCGCATCGGCTTACTTCACCAAGATTTTTGGGAAGAGGAGCGCCGCACTGTGGACAATTTTCAGAATTGTACAAATCAAATTCTTCGGCACCCTTTTTTCTGATAAATGTCCAGTATTCAATGAACCCTTCAGTGCCACCGGAATCGAACTGAGGAAATTTTTTACTCACAAATTTATCAGTAATTTCGGCTTTAATGCCAGCATAGATTATGTCGTAAGAGCCATCCTGCTCAATATTATCAATTACAATATTTTTTATTTGAAGGTTTTTAAGAATATTGGATTGATCAATAAAGTCCATCATTCGGAACTGAATGTTTACTCTTTGATACATACCATCCGAAATAAATTTTCGTATGTTGCTCATATCCTTATTTTCCCAAGCATTCTGAAATTCAGTAAAAATCAGGGATACTTTATTGTTCTTGAAATACGTTACGTCAAAGTCAGGATTTGTTTTCTTGAAATTTTCTATTACGCTTTCATTGTCTTCCAAGTCTTCACTTGGTAAATCATTATAAACAGAAGATTGCGTTTTTCTGAATTTTGCCCAAATAACAATTGCTATTATTGCAAAAAAGATTAGAAATATAATTGGAGAATCACCACCTGAATTTCCATCACCGTAGAATCCGCCACCACCGCCGTGGAATCCGCCGCCGCCACCGCCGCCATGTCCTCCGCCACCGCCGTGTCCACCACCACCACCACCACCACCACCGCCACCGCGTGAGTATACTTGCTCAAATGCAAGAGTGAAAATAAAGAATAAAATAAAATTTAATGTTTTCCTGATAATGCTTGGTTGTTTTCTTTTCATAAAAAAAATAAAAAATATTATAGAAATCGAATTTACACTTTTTTCTTAAACATCCTGAATATTGTATTGCTGTTTCACATTATCAAGCAAAGCTTTTTCTTCGGGAGAAACAAAACCATCAATAGCAGCAGCTTTTTCCATTAGTTTAAAGATCTTCTGCTGTTTCTTTTGGTTGTAGGGCATACGTATTGTGAGCCCGTTATTTTTAGCCATATCAAACATTGGTTGTATGCGCTCTACTTTATATCCCCATTTTTTAGCTAATTTCTGGGTCATTTCAATTTCTTGTTGCTCAAATTTACCATCGGCAGCCATTACTACAAGCACATTATTGAACGCATAATCGCGAACATCATATAAACTTTCTAATTTATCAATATCAATACCTGCAATAAAATCATCCTTATTCTCCTTATAGTAATTTTTATACTGAGATATGTCAAGAATATCAGTGATGATCCATTCGCTCTTTGTGCTGTTCAATTCAGCACCGCAATACTGGCATTTCGTATCAATGGTATCTTTAACAGGTCCCGCACACGATGGACAAACATGTGCATACAAGGAACCTTTTGATAATTGTGGGTTAATATCACGACTCATTAAAACGGTTTCAACTTTACTTAATACTATTGGATCAATCAACGTGGCTTTACCATCTTCAAGAATCACCCGTTGGTAAGATGATTTGATTGCAATAGAAAGAATATTTTTATTGCCGGTCTGGCTGGCGCTTATCAATGTTACATCATTCAAATAAATTCTATTGTAAACTATGTCGCTTTCGTTATAATGACTTAATTTTTCATATAATTCATCCGAAACGAAACGACGCATTATAGTAGGATCTTTTATCGCTTTTGCTGTAACTATCTGTAGATAACCATTGCTAGCTTTATCTTCAATATTCTGAATAGAAAAATCAGGATTGGTTTTGCAAAGCTCATTGATTTTTACTGCAAGGGACGACTCTTTGGAGGCTTTAGAGTATACGTTGATGTAATCGTCAGCCTGTGTTATTTCAGAAAGGACCCAATCGTAATCACCTAAGTTAGTAATGGTTTTGCAATAACTGCACTGACTAACATCTCCGGCATCTTTAGGAAGTTCGGCACCACATTTCGGACAATTCTGCGTATTAAAAAGATTGACTTCTTTTATACCTTTCTTTTTTATGAACGACCAGTATTCAACAAATTCTTCCGCTCCGCCCGAATTTAATTGAGGATATTTAACGCTTACAAATTTATCAACAATAGATGCCTGAATCGCAACATGAATGATATCAAAGCTTCCGTCGGATTCAATTTTATCAATAATTATATTCTTTACTAATAAATTTTCAATGTTGTTTTTTTGTTCCAATATGTTCATCATTTTAAACTGGATGTTCAATCGTTGGTACATCCCGTCGGATATGTATTTTCTAACCTTCTTCATGTCTTTCAGCATCCACGCTTCCTGAATCTGAATAAAAGCCTGTTTTACTTTTGCCTTGAATGCTTCTACATTAAAAGTGGGATTTTGCTGTATATAATTTGAAATTATTTTTTGCCTGTCCACTATATTTGCCATTGGAAGCTGGTTAAGAACAGTCTGCTGCTGGTTCTTTTTATTACCCCACCATCCAAGCAAAATGATAATTCCTATTACCACAAAATTCCATGGAAATGGTATCATAAATATTATGTATATCAAAATACCTATTAGTCCTCCACCATCACCACCTCCGCCACCGCTGCTGCTACCACCTCCGCCACCGGCGCGTGCATAAACATTTAAAGTATATATTGAAATCATCAATACTACAAGCATTACAGAAATAATGGCTTGTTGATTTTGACTAATGAGCTTTTTCATTTTTCAATTTATTAGTATTTGCTAAAACCAAAAGTATAAAAAATAATTGTTGTTGTTCAACTGAATAAAAATTAAACTTTAGGAACCGATTATTTACTCATTATTATTATAGTTTTATTAATTTTGCATTTATAAAATCATCAAGATGATTAAAAGTAAAAAAGTAAAACTATTTTCGAAATGGATATTACGTCTTTTTCTACTTTTTTTTGCTTTTTCTATTACGCCAGTTATAATTTATAAATTCCTTCCACCTCCTTTTACACCATTGATGTTTCTTCGCACTATAGGCTTGAAAATTGATGGCGATCCGATTAATTTGTCATACAAATGGATTCCAATAGAAAAAATGTCGCCATATCTTTTTCAGGCAACTTTAGCTGCCGAGGACGATCATTTCATGACTCATAGTGGCTTCGATATTGAAGCCATGCGATTAGCTTTTGAATCAAATCAAAAAAATGAAAAAAAAATAAAAGGCGGAAGCACCATTAGTCAGCAGACTGCAAAAAATGTTTTTCTCTGGCCACACCGCGATTATCTTAGAAAAGGACTTGAAGCTTGGTTCACAATTATGATTGAACAAATATGGGGGAAAAAAAGGATTATGGAAGTTTACCTGAATGTAGTTGAATTAGGTGATGGGATTTTTGGAGTGGAGGCTGCTTCGCAAAAATATTTTAAGAAACCTGCTTCAAAGCTTACAAAAGCAGAAGCTGCTGCATTAATTGCTGTTTTACCAAATCCGCATATATATAAGGTGTTGAATCCTTCTAATTACACACGAAGTTATAAGTATGCTATTATAACACGTATGGGCTTAATGCCGAAGGTTTCATTTAAATAAACTATCCTATCCAGAGTATAGAAGAACTAAGGGGGGAAAAAATAATCTTTTATTAATTTTATCCCTTACCAAAAAGTTCCTTTTGTAAAACAGGAACGGTAATTTTACTGCTTGGACCATCGCCCCTTGAAACACATACTGCTACTTTGTTTCCTAGAGCCTCGAAAATTTCGGCTACATCTTTATGAGTAAAACCGGGGCATAGCAACACAGAATTTATTTTTTCTTTTTCATAAAGGTCTTTACAAACTTTTATCGCT
>CAINEZ010000543.1 GCA_903847905.1 uncultured Bacteroidota bacterium | reverse complement strand
GGCAATGGGCTTATTTCAGTGAATATTGACGGAATATATAAAACGTATTCGGTTAATTTTAATAATTACATGAAGAATGATGCATTAGTAATAAATGGAAATATGACAATTGACCTGAGCGATTTCAGAATTGATTCACCTTCAAAATTTCTTGGATTTATAACTGTTGACAAGGTTATAAATATAAATTTTGGAACGAAGTTAAAAGTAATCTGAATATAAAATTCTTTAGAAATAAAAGGACTGACATAAAAAAAAATAATCAATTTTTTTAAGCAGTAATATCAAAAAAATTATCAACCCTATAAATCAAATTGGGAAAAAGCATCATATTAGTTTTCCCCCGTTGTTAATGCTATTTTAATCCAATTTTAATAGCTATTTAATTACTATGTTTATTATTCATGGTATTTTTGAAAACATTTCAGCTTACTATAAACAAAAAACAAATAACTATAAATTAAAAAAAACTTATGAAAAAATTTTTATTGAGCATCGCTGTATGCATTATAGCAACAATGACGTATGGTCAGAAAAATGATACTATACTTTACAATTTAGGTAAAGGTTTTGAAAGTCCCAAAATTGATGGCAGCAAATTCACCAAAATTAAAGTTAATGTTGGAGGTGATTTCGTCTTACATTTTCAGTCGCTAAAATCTCATGCCGACTCCGCAATGGCTCCACTCGGAAGCAATCTTAACCTGCCATGTGCTAATTTAAATTTAAATGCGGATTTAGCTCCCGGAATTAGAATTAATCTTACTACTTATCTTGCCTCCCGGCATCACACGAATACTTATGTTAAAGGTGGTTATTTATTAATGGATCAACTCACATTCTTAAATAATAAAATCGTTGATAACATTATGAAATCAGTTACCATAAAAGTCGGTATGATGGAACTTAATTACGGAGATGCACACTTTAGAAGGTCAGACAATGCAAGAACTTTAAATAATCCTTTTATAGGAAATTATATTCTTGACGGGTTTGCTATTTCTCCGGCTGCTGAATTATATTTCCGCCCATTAGGTTCGGCTAAAGGACTTTTACTAATGGGTGGTATTACAAATTGCGTTACAGACCCTAATGTTGGCGCATATACTGCTGCCGGTACAAGCAATTATACTTTTCCTGCAACCCATTATTCGGCAGCATATAAACCATTAAACTTGGTCAACATTTTAGGTTATTACGTTAAAGCAGCTTATGATAAAGAATTTAACAAAAACTTAAGAATAAGACCATCAATATCCGGTTTTATTTGTAACAATTCACCGGGTGGCTCATTATACAATAGCGACCGCGCTGGTTCTCCCTATGATGAAGTAATGAATAAAAAAAGTTTAGGTTCATCTGCTTATGATGCAACATCTAATGTAACCAATGGATATTTTGGCCCAGGAAATTATTCAAAAGATCAATCTTTTATGGGTAACTTATTTGCCCAGGTGTATAATTTTGAACTTTTTGGAACTTATGAAATAGCTAAAGGAAATACGGGATTACCTGTTACGTATAATGTGGTTCCTTTTACTTTTCAAAATTCTTCAATAGAAGGTATCTGTTATTTTGGCAAACACCATCAATTTGATATTGGAGCAAGATATACATCTGTCCATAAAAATGCAGTTGATGGTTATGGATTTAATACTATTACCAACATATATGCTATCGCTCCTGTTGGCGAAATGCAAACAGCCAGAATTCAAGCTGTTTTCGGGTGGAAATTAACAGACAATATTGTAACTAAACTTGAATATTGTAAACAAACATATTCTAACTTCATTACCTATGGTACGGGTACTAACTCATTCTTTGAAGGACTAATGGTTGAAGCTGCAATATCGTTTTAAAGCACAAGGAAGAACTTTTCACTCCCTTCCTTGTCTTCTTGTTATTAAATTAAATGAATTAAAAAATAGAAAATATGAAAAAATACAAATTATTCACTCCTAAAAAGGTTGGAGCAGTAGAGGTAAAAAATCGTATTGTTATGTCACCTATGACCAGGTCAAGGGCAATCAGAAATATGCCCAATGAACTGATGACAGAATATTATAAACAACGTTCTGGCGCCGGGTTAATTATAACAGAAGGTACATCGCCATCACCAAACGGACTAGGTTATGCCCGCATACCCGGAATTTTTAGCAAGCAGCAGGTTGAAGGCTGGAAAAAAATAACTTCTGCGGTACACAAACGTGAAGGAAAAATATTTGTTCAGCTTATGCATACAGGAAGGATAAGCCATCCCCTCAACATGCCAGAAGGGGCGCAGATACTTGCACCCTCGTCAGTAAAAGCAGCAGGACAAATGTGGACCGACTCGAAACAGTTACAGGATTTTCCGACACCAAAAGAGATGACAGCCGAAGACATATCGCATGCAAAAGCAGAATATATTGCCGCAGCAAATAATGCCATAGATGCAGGATTTGAAGGTGTTGAACTGCATGGCGCCAACGGTTATCTGCTTGAGCAGTTCCTGTCGCCTGTTAGCAATATCCGTAAAGATAATTATGGTGGAAGTATTGAAAACCGTAGCCGGTTTGTTATTGAAGTAGTAACTGCAGTAGCAGATACAATTGGAAAGGAAAAAACTGCAATTCGATTATCGCCTTATGGAGTGGCCAGCGATATGCCGCATTACCCTGAAATTGACGCTACCTATAAATACTTGTCGGAACAACTCAACAGCCTGGGGATAGCGTATATCCATCTTGTTGATCATTCTGCGATGGGCGCTCCCGTAGTGCCAGTTGAAATTAAAAAACTAATACGAAATAATTTTAAAAATACTATTATCCTTTCTGGTGGCTATGACAGGGAGAGAGCAGAAGCCGATATTCAAAGCGGACTGTGTGATCTCGTAGCATTCGGACGTCCGTTTATTAATAATCCCGATCTTGTTGAAAGATTTAAAAACAATTGGGCTTTATCACAAGATCTCAAAATGGATTTATTTTATACTGCTGATGAAAAAGGATATACCGATTATCCGCTATATAAAGCCCGAACAACAATATAAAAAAACAATTTTATTTTTTGCAAGAAAAAATTTTCAAATAAAAAAAAGTGAGATTTTGCTATCATTTTGTTTATTCACAAACTACGTTTTAAACCAAAATATCAATACTTAATCACATCTTAATCCGACATTAATTTCTTCTTAATTCGAAGCGCTTTTAATGTATATATTTTTGAAAAACAAATTAAAAATAAATTATATGAAAACAAAAATTACAATTTCATTAACAATAGTATTAGCAATGCTAATGCTGAACGTTGCGAAGGCAACAATTCACACAGTACAGGTGGCAGATTTTTCATTCACGCCAAGCACTCTTAACATCAACAGCGGGGATACTGTCCGCTGGGTTTGGGTATCGGGAACCCATACCACAACTTCAACATCAGTCCCATCCGGTGCAGCCACATGGGATCATCCCATGAATTCTACGAGTACACAATTTGATGTGAAATTTACTGTAGTTGGAACATACAATTATCATTGTTCAATACATCCGACTATGATGACGGGAGTAATTACGGTTGCCTCAACCACAGGCTTGCCTGAAGTTAAAAATTATTCGTTTAATGTGAAAACATACCCTATTCCTTTTACCGATAATCTTTCAATTTCATTTACAATGCCCGAAAGAGGCACAACTACAATAAGCATATATGATATTACCGGAAAGCTTATAAAAATACTTGCCGATATGGAATATGAAAAAGGAAATCATATTATTAACTGGGATGGTAAAAATGAAAATGGAGAAACTGTAAATCATGGTTTATATTTTTATATGATTGAAAGTAAAGGATTATCCAAAGTAAGTGGCAAAATTATTTTCGGTTCTTAGTAAATACTTTAGTTATAAAATAACTCCGCTGATAATTTGCGGCGGGGTTATTTATCACCTTTTTTGTAAATAAATAAAAATCATAATATATGTAGTTTCTGTAAATTTACTACATTCGAAAACTGTTATAATAAAAAGTTTGAACTGGATAGATTTTATTATTAAGAACCTGATTTTATTTTTCACAATAATAATTTTGTTTATATCAGGTTGCGCAAATAAGAATGCGGAAGAGCTCTACCCTGCCAGTACCTGCGATACAATAAATGTAAAATACTCCTCTACTATTACACAAATCATTAGCACGAACTGTATTAATTGCCATAACGGAGTTCTGGCAAACGGAAATCCGCAGGTCAGATTAGACAGTTATACAGGGGTTAAAGCTGTGGCCGATAATGGAAAGTTTTACAAAACTTTGGAAGGAACCACTAAACAGATGCCTCCTTCAGGCAGGTTACCCGACTGCCCGATAAGCCAGGTAAAAGCATGGATAGACACTGGAAGTCCTAATAACTAAATTATAAAATACCTATGAAAACGTGGCTAAAAATATTATTAATCTTATTTTTCATGGGAATAATTTCTGCATTTCTGGTTTATCATTTTGTAATTAATAAGCCTCATCCCGATTACGATAAAGAACCTGCAAAGTATAGCCTCAAAGCAAACGAACTTTTCAATCAATTTACTTCAAACAAAAAAGAATCGGAAAAGAAATATAATGGACAGGTTGTAGAAATATCAGGTAAATGCACAAGTATTGAACAAAACGATTCGTTGGCTGTTGTTGTTTTCAGTTTTAAAGCAGGAATGTTTGGCGATGAAGGAATAAGATGCACTTTATTGCCAAAATATAAATCGGGAATAACTAAATATAAAAAGGATTCTGAAATAAAAATTAAAGGTTTTTGCTCAGGCTATAATGATACTGACGTTATTCTTATTAAATGTTCTATTCAAAATAAAACACCATGAAAAAAATAATTATTGTTTTTTTTATTATGGCATTTTTATCTTTAGCAGTAAATGCTCAAAAATATATCACAAAAACGGGTAAAATATCTTTCTTTTCTTCAGCTCCGCTCGAAAATATTGAAGCTGTAAATGACCAGGTAAATGCAGCGCTTGATTTCTCTACCGGTGATTTTGTATTTAAAGTATTGATGAAATCTTTCGAGTTTCCCAAAAGCTTGATGCAGGAGCATTTTAACGAAAATTATGTTGAATCCGACAAGTATCCTGATGCCTCTTTTACAGGAAAAATAACCAATATAAAAGATATTAACGTTGCAAATAATAACACTGTTATTGTTCAGGCGCAGGGAGACCTGACTATTCACGGTGTAACTAAAAAAATCAATACAAGCGGCACAATAGGGATAAAAAATGGTGTTTTAACAGGTTACTCAAAATTTACTATCCTGCTAAAAGATTATAATATTTCAATACCAAAAACTGTTGTGAACAATATTTCGAAAACCATAGAAATTACAGTTAATATTATCCTGAACAAATTGAATAATTAAAAAATTACCATAAAATAAATCCCAATATAGTAAAACAAATAGAGCATGAATAAAATTATTTTTTTAGTTCTTGGATTATTTTTTTGTCCTGCGATAATTTTTTCGCAAAACCCGGCAACTCTTTTAAATGATTCAACAGCTTCAAAAAAAGAATATGTTCAGGCAACTTTTAAAACTTCAAGAATTGTTATCGGTCCGTCAATTGAAAGTCCTGCTGCCGGCGATTTGTTATTTACAGTTTCACATCATTTTGGAAAGATAAGCAACGGAGCTTACGAATTTTTCGGGCTTACCACATCAACAATACGGTTAGGATTAGATTATGGCATTACAAAAAGATTGTCTGCCGGAATTGGCTTAAGTACATTTCAAAAAAATTTAGATGGCTGTATAAAATATAAAATATTGTCTCAATCTACCGGTGTTAACATTATGCCTGTAACTGTTTCTTATTTCGGAGAAATAGATGGAACTATGCTGAAATGGGAACATCCAGAAAGGCAAAATTATTTTTATTCAAGAATTTCCTATGCAAACCTGTTACTTATAGCAAGAAAATTCAGTAGAACTTTTTCATTACAACTCTCCCCATCTTTTATTCATTACAATCTTGTAGAACGTAAAATTGATCAAAATAACGTGTTTGCTATTGGTGCAGGAGGCAGATTAAAAATTACAAAACGTACTTCTGTAAATATTGAATATCATTATCTTTTGCCAGGGCAGACAGCTAAAGATTTCAACAATTCATTATCGGCAGGTATTGATATTGAAACAGGCGGGCATGTTTTTCAATTATTTTTTACTAACTCCCAGCCATTATTTAATAGGGGATTTATTGCTGAAACCAAAGGAAATTTGGGAAAAGGAGATATCTCTTTCGGATTTAATATTAATCGGATTTTTACACTTTAAGGTATAAATGAAAGTATATTTAACCAAATGTTTTCATCGCTATCGAAAGGCATTCGATAAGATCAGTTACAGATAAGCCCGGATGGTGCTGAATTAAAGAAGTAACAAATTCACTATGTTTTCTTCCTTTACGGTAATCCGGTTCTCTTTTGGGGTGTTTAATATATTTATCAATTTTCCCTGTATTCTCAGCCACATTCAAAACTGACTGAAAAAACAGCTTATCTTTTTTATGATAAATTGAAGAACCTAATATTTTTTTATTTTCAATTGCCAGGTCGGAAATGCCTTTCTTTACCGCGTTTTCTATTCCCGCTTTAAAAAGACCTTTAATAATTATATTGTTAAACAAATCAAAATAATCATGAGGTTTTTTTATTTCTTTTCCAATAATAACAGTTGAAATAACAAGTGTATCGGGAGTTAATATTACAGCTTCTCCTCCTGAAGGTCTTTTCAATACTGAAATTCTGTCCGCCTCAACTTTTTCTGAAAATAATGATTCCTCAATTTTGTTACTTTGGCCTAAAACCAGGTAAATATTATCCGGTTGCCAGATAATAAAATCATAATCGGAACGTGGATCATTAAAGATATTAATATCCGGCAGATTATATTCCTGGATTTCTACGCTCATAATTTATTTATGAATTGCCTTATCTACCGCTTCAAGACCGGCTTCCATAAATATTTCAGATATCGTGGGATGCGCATGAACAGTTTTAGCTACATCGTAAACCGTTGATTCTACCTGCATGAAAGCGGCAGCTTCGGCTATCATATCTGTGGCATGCGGCGCTACTATCTGAACACCTAGAACTTCACCATATTTATTATCCGAAAGCAATCTCCCGAAACCAATATTATCGCCTTCTGTCATTGCTTTTCCATTTGCGGAAAGAGAAAATTCACTGACTTTATAATCTGTCCCGTTTTCTTTGATCTCGTTTTCGGTATAACCAATCTGCGCAACTTCAGGAACCGTGTACATATTCAAAGGATATTTTTTAAAATTAATTTTTTCTTCTACTCCTTTGATATAGTTAATAACGTGAAGTCCTTCGGCTGAAGCGATGTGGGCGAAATAACTTTTCCCGTTCACATCGCCGATTGCAAATATGGATGGAATATTAGTTCGGAGGTGTTCATCGGTTACGATAAACCCGTTTTCAACATTTATATTAATATCTGATTCAGGAATAATGCCTTTTCGCGTTCTACTATTAATTAACATTTCACAAGGTGTTTTGATCTCCCCGGAGACCAAGTTCCCTTCGGTATATTCAAAATTTTTAAGGTCAGGATCAACATCAAAAATAATTTTAATTCCACTTTTCAATAAAAGATTTTTCACATATTCCGAAAGATAATTATCTGCCATAGGCATTATTTTTTTACCCGGAACTAACAATGTAACATTTTTTTCTATCAGGTTAAAAAACTGTACAAGTTCAATAGCAACGGTGTTCTGCCCAAGCACAACAATATTACCGGGTATTTGTCTGTCTTTAAATAATTGTGAAATCTCTACTATCAGGTTATCCGGCAATGATGAATGTATTTTTTCCTGGTCCGAACCGGTTGCGATAATAATATTCTTAGCTTCTATAAGCCTGTTGTCAACCCAAACAGTATTTTCTGAAATTATTTTTGCAGTACCGATAATTAATTCCACCCCATTCTTTTTAAATAAAAAATTTATTCCGGCAGTTAATTTTTTAACAATACTATCAGCTCTTTTAACAGATCGGTTCCAGTCGAAACCGATATTTTTTTCATCGAAACCTGTAATACCGAATGATGAAGCCTCATGTTTTATTTTTTTGTAAAGTTTTGCACTTTCAATAACCGATTTTGAAGGGATGCAACCCCAATTTAAACACATGCCTCCAACTTTATCTTTTTCTATAATTGCTGTTTTAAGACCAACTTGTCCTGCTCTTATGGCAGCGACATATCCGGCAGGCCCGGAACCAATAATTATTACATCGTAATTCATAATACTTATTTTTATTAATTTATTTCTCTCCTTTAATTTCGAATAATAAAATGTCGACACAAATTGATAATACATTTCTACCTGCCTTCGATAAACTCAGGCTGACAGGAGAGTGTACTATCTTTTTTTATTAATCCATAATAAATGAAACAGGATCTGTTAAATAATCCATTATTTGATTGACAAATCGCGTAGTTTCAGCGCCATCAACAATTCTATGGTCAACAGAAATAGAAAGCGGTAAAATATTACCTATCACAATTGCATCATTTTTAACTATAGGTTTTTTCATGATCCTGCCAACACCAAGGATCCCGACCTGGGGAAAATTAATAATTGGAACGCTAAATTGCCCGCCAATAGAGCCGTAATTAGTAATTGTAAATGTGCCGTCTTTCAATTCTTCTAAATTTAATTCTCTTTTCCTGGCTTTCTCTGACATTTCATTTATTTTTTGTGCAAGTTCAAATATAGTAAGATCATCGGCATCTCTTATAACAGGAACTATCAGTCCTTCATCAGTATCAACAGCTATTCCGATATTGTAATAATTTTTATAAATAATTTGATTATTATCAATGTCTAACTGAGCGTTCAGTATTTTATGGGTTTTCAAAGCTAAAGTTGTCGCTTTGATTATAAAGGGCAGGTAACTCAATTTTACTCCTTTTGCAATAAATTTTTCTTTATACTTTTCTCTTTCACGGATCAGATCACTTATCTCAACTTCATCGAAAACCGTCATGTGTGCTGCATTATGCTTTGACAAAGACACGTTGCGCGCAATAGATTTTCTGATTTGAGTAAGAGGTTTAATTTCTACGCGTTCATCTGCAATATTTATTTTAGCAGTTTTAATTATATTTAAAGAATTTTGCAAATAAGCATAAATATCTTCTTTCATCACCCTTCCTGCAGGACCCGTACCTGTTACTTTATTAATATCTATTCTCATTTCTTTTGCTAAAGCGCGGGCAACAGGCGTTGCAAGTATCTTCTTTATTGGCTTATCGATTTCATTTATTTTTTCTGACATTCCTTCATCACTTGCCGGTAAGCGCGCCCTACTACCTGCAACTTCAATAGTTCCAACAACTGCGGCTCCCTTCTCTTCAATTACTTCAACAGATGAATCTTTTTGGGCTTCCTTAACAGCTTCCGCCCCTGAAACACCTTCTATTTCTATTTCAACAAGAGCAGTTCCAACACGGACAGTTTCACCAACCTTACCGTAAATTGCAGCAATAGTTCCGGATTTCGGTGAAGGAATATCTGTAACAACTTTATCAGTATCCATTTTCAGCAATGAATCTCCCGAATTTATTTTTTGACCTTTTGTAACATACCATTCAACAATGGTTCCTTCTTCAAGTCCTTCTCCTATATCAGGGAAATTAAATATATATCTCATAAACTTAGAATTTAACAGTTCTTTCAATTTCGTAAAATATTTTTTCAGGTGTTTGCAAATAGTGATGTTCGCCTCTTGCATAAGGAACAATAGTATCAAATCCTGTTACCCGTTTAGGAGGCGATTCTAAATAAAGAAAAGCATCTTCACTTGCAATTGCTGATATTTCGGCAGCAACGCCGAAACTTCTGGGTTCTTCAGCCACAGTAATAATTCTGCCGGTCTTTTTTACTGATTGAATAATAGTATCTTTATCTATTGGATAAATTGTTCTCAAATCAATTAATTCAACCGAAATGCCTGCTTCTTTTGCCATTACCATTGCTCTTTGCGCTTCGCGGATCATTGCCCCGTAAGCGACCACAGTAACATCTTTTCCCGGAGAAATAACTTTTGCTTTACCTATAGGGACTAAAAATTTTTCTTCAGGCACATCTTGTTTGATCGCCCTGTAAATTCTCTTGGGTTCCATAAAAATAATCGGATCGTCACTTTCAATTGCAGAAGTTAAAAGTCCTTTTGCATCATGAGGCGTGGAAGGGATTACAACTTTTAATCCCGGAATATGACCATAAATAGCTTCCATGCTTTCGGAATGATGTTCCAGCGCATTTATTCCACCGCCATAAGGCATTCTTATTACAATTGCCATTTTATATCTTCCCCTGCTTCTGTTATGATACCTGGCAACATGAGATATTAATTGATCAAAAGCGACATACGCAAAACCGGAAAATTGCATTTCAACAATAGGTCTTAATCCGGCAGCCGCCATTCCCACGGCTGTTCCGACAATACCTGACTCTGCAAGCGGTGAATCTAAAACTCGCTCAGCACCATACTTTTTTTGCAATCCCTCTGTAACTCTGAAAACGCCACCTTCCACACCAACGTCTTCACCATAAATAATTATATTGCGGTCCTCACCAAGCTTTATATCTAATGCATTATTTAATGCGTCAACAATATTCATTACTTTCATTTTCGCGCCTCCTTCCATTTAAGAAAATTCTCATGTTCGTTTTGTTGTCTTTTCAAATCATCAGGCATTTCAACATATATGTATTCAAAAACATCTTCGAGTTTGTATAGAGGATAATTCTCTGCCTCGACAAATTGACGGTCGACTTCTTGTTTAAACTGCTGAAGAATTTGTTGGTCTTGTTCTTCAGTCCATAAATTATTATTTAGCAAATAGGCTTTTAAACGTTTTAAAGGATCTTTCATATCCCATTCTTTTTCTTCATCTTCAGTTCTGTAAAGAGTAGGGTCGTCAGATGTAGTATGAGAGCCTTTTCTATAAGTTAAAGCTTCAATTAAAACCGGTTCGCTTTCGGAACGGGCATATTCGGAAGCAGTTTTAATTGCCTGGAACAAGGCGAATATATCATTGCCATCGACTTTGATACCTTTAATTCCATAAGCAACCGATTTAATTGCAATATTTTTTGAAGCAGTTTGTTTACTAACAGGAGTCGATATGCTATATTGATTATTTTGTACGATAAATACCACAGGCACTTTCCAAACACCACCAAAATTAAGAGCTTCGTGAAAGTCTCCTTCAGAAGTTCCGCCATCGCCAACAAAAGCAAAAACCACCTGGTCTTTTTTATTGTATTTTATTTCATAACCAATACCGGTAGCATGAAGCAGTTGCGATGCAACAGGAATCGAAATAGGTAAAATATTTTTCGCATTCAAAAACCTTGAGCCATCTTCAAATCCCATATAATAAAGAAATACTTCTTTTAGCGTAACTCCTTTACCAAGATAAGCAGCTAATTCGCGAAATGCAGGAACCAGCCAATCTTCATCACGCATTACCATGGCAGTAGCAACCTGTATCGCTTCTTGTCCGTAGCTTGGAGGATACGTGTAAATTCTTCCCTGGCGTTGATATGAAACAATCATCAAATCGGCTGTTCTTGCCAAAAGCATGTCTCTATATGCCTTTAGCAACCTCTCATTATCTATTTCAGGAAACCATTTATTATTGACAATTTTCCCGTCATTATCTATTACCTGGAATATTTTTTCATCCAAAGGGTTATATTCATCAAACATTTTGTATATCTCCTTTTAGTTTATGTTTTCTCATATAAATTATATCAAATTAATTAACCGGATTATTGAACAAAAGTAAAACATATAAATATACTAATTGATTATTCTAATATGTCTTAATATAATCTTAATGCTTCATTAATTTCTTCTTAACGGCGAAACATCTAAACAATAATATTTTTGCTAACGTAATATTTTAATTAATCAATTTTTTTAAAAACAAAGATATGAAACAGGAACGTTTAAACAAAAGCACAAAATTGCTTGAAAAGAGCAATACAAAGGCTGTACCTGTAAATACGCGCATACTGCCGGGTAATTTGAAAACAATGGCTTTAGCACTTACTAACATTGAAAATAAATTAAATATCCTAATAAATAATTCATTGTTTAAAAAGCTATGTATTATATCCGGATTTTTATTTATCTCTTTAAATTTCGCGAATGGTCAAAAATATGACTTCAGAAAAACCAGGTGGGGTATGAACACTAAACAAGTTGAGGCTTCTGAAATGCCTAATACATCGACTTTTTCAGAAAACAGGTTAATTTATAAAGATACTATTGCTGGAACTTTGTTTACACTAGTTTATACATTCAATGAAAAATCCGAACTTGTTTCTGCAAAATATATATTAGATAAAACATATATAGATCATAGCTTCTATATAAGTGAATATAATAAATTTAAAGAACTTCTTACAAAAAAATATGGTGTTCCGGTAAAAGATTTATTGAACTGGGTTGCTAATGTTGAGGATAAAGATTCCAGCAATTGGGCTAATTCTTTAGAATCAGGTTACCTGCAACTTATTTCAATATGGAAAACTCCCAAAACTAATATAAATCTGTTAGTAACAAAATACGATAAAGTTCATTTGATGATTGAATATAGAGCAAAAAACTTCAAAGATTATGATATATCTAAATATTCAACTGATAATCTATAATATAAATTAATGAAATTAAATGAAATGAAATGAAAGTGCTAATGTTTGGATGGGAGTTCCCGCCGCATATCACAGGGGTCCTAGGAACAGCATGCTACGGAATAACCAAAGGGTTGGCAAAACAGGATGTTAAAATTGATTTTGTTGTTCAGTGTTAACGGAAAAAATGAAGTTAATAAGTTGCAATGGGAAGAAGTCGGTAAAAAAAATGCAAATATTTATAGTTCTTTAACATAATTTTATATAACGATGACAACAATGCTTGAATATCAGAAACTGATTTTACGGAAAGTAAGTTTCAGCAAAGAATTATTTCAACTTGAAATTGAAAAATCTATACGTTGGCTTGGCAACAATGAGTTATTACTTCTTTATACATGGCTTATTGTAAATTATAAAAATGTTTATTCAGATATTATTAAAACATTTTTCGATGATATTTTTTAATCAATTCATCAAAGTTGTATTGATCAGAATTATTAACAACTGAAAAATTAGAAACATGAAAACAACAGTAAAAAAAACTGAAAAAAAAAGCACTAAATCTTCAATGAAAAATGCAAAGAGTGTGCAATTATCAGAGAATAAAAGAAAATAATTTATTTATTTATGGTAAACACTATTCATCCCATATTTGTGCATTTTCCAATTGCGCTATTGATTGTTACGGGAATAATTGCACTTATTAATTTATTGAAAAGTAAATATCAATTAAAGAAAGTAGTGTTGTGGAACTTAATATTTGCTGCAATAGGCACTATCTTCACTTTTGTTAGTGGTATAAAAGATGCCAACGTTATCCCGCACAACAAAACCATTCATGAGATAATGGAAGTTCATGAAAAAATTGGAATTTCAATATTAATCATTACTTCAATTTTATCCGTATGGATCATTATTCGAATTTTTAAAATGAAGAAACGGGAAAATATTTATTCGTATTGGTGTTGTGGATAGCTTTGGCATTAGTAAGTTATAATGGTTATCTCGGTGGTAAAATGGTTTACGACAATGGTGCCGGAATAAAACCTATGCAAAAAACTTTTTTATCGGAAGACCACGACCATCACGATTAATCGAAAATGAAAGGCTTGCTGATATTGCTTCAGAAGTTCAAATTAAATTAAAGAAAAAATAATTCAATCTAACTTTATACATATAATTATGAAAACAAAAATTAATTTATTAGCTATTATTGTTGTGGCTTTATCACTTACATTTAGTGCATGCACCCTCAAATCCGTATGAATAAACCCGGAAAATGTCCTATCTGCGGAATGGATCTAATCCCGCTTGAACAGGCAAGTGTTGTCGTTGATTCAAATTCTATTCATCTTTCTAAAGATGCATTGGAACTGGCAAATGTGCTTACTTCTGTCGTATCGCGTCAAAAGCCTGTAAAAGAGATCCGTTTGTACGGAAAGATTCAGGCTGATGAAAGCCTTACACAAAGCCAGGTGGCTCACATTTCAGGACGTATTGAAAAACTGATGGTCAACTTTACAGGCGAGGAAGTGAAAAAAGGGCAAACACTTACACTGGTATATTCACCCGAATTGATTACTGCACAATAAGAACTTATTGAAACAGTAAAAATTAAAAAAATACAACCTACATACTACGAAGCGGCAAAAGAAAAATTACGTCTGTGGAAATTAACCGAAACTCAGATTACTGCAATAAAAAATTCAGGCGCCGTACAAAATTATTTTGAGATATTTTCTGATTCAAAAGGAACAGTTACATTAAAACGTGTAAATACCGGCGATTATGTGTCGCAAGGCACCGTACTTTTTGATATAGCCGACCTTTCACAAGTATGGGTGATGTTCGATGCTTACGAAAGCGATTTGATGTTTCTAAGTAAAGGCGATAAAATCACTTTTGCCATTCAGGCATTACCAGGCAAAACTTTTACCGGAAGCATCGCTTTTATTGATCCTGTTATTGACACTGTTACACGTGTAGCAAAAGTGAGGGTGGAAGTCAATAATGCAGCCGGTAGTTTAAAACCCGAAATGTTTGCCACAGGTATTGTTAAGGCAAATCTCGCTGAATATGCAAACAGTATTATCATTCCCCGTTCTGCCGTATTGTGGACAGGCAAGCGCTCTATTGTTTATGTAAGAAAACTTGTCAATGAAGAGTCTGTATTTTCTATGAGGGAAATTGAACTCGGTCCCATGCTTGGTAATAGTTATGTTGTAACAGATGGTTTAAGCGAAGGCGAAGAAATTGTTACACAGGGAACATTCAGCGTGGATGCCGCAGCTCAGCTCGAAGGAAAGCCAAGCATGATGAATGCAAAAAGCGAAAATATACAGAAGAAAAAATCAAATACGATGGAAGGTATGAAGATGTAAATACCTTTAATTTCCTTATCTTTTTGGAGTGCGGAAAAAAGGTGCGAAAATGTCGTGAAATGTATAGAAATGCAGGTTCTAAATCGCTAAATATCAGCAAACCAAATTTGTTCGTCAGAACGTAAAAAACCTGTTGCAATTGTGGCATTGCTGAACTGTCTGCCGACAAATAGATTCGATTCTCACCGGGTACTGAAAAGCGGTTGTTGAAAAATAAACAGCTTTCTTTTTGTTATATTATTTAGAAATTTTAAATCTTTCCCTCGTGTCCCTGCAAAATTTATTCACCTATAACAACGTATTTGCCAGGTTCGCTAACTCTGAGCGTTCCCCCTTTTCAAGCCTTATGTGCGCGTAAATAGGATGATGTTTTATTTTATCAATAAGTGTTGACAGACCATTACTGTGACTATCAAGATAAGGTGTGTCGATCTGAAAAATATCGCCGGTAAAAATAATTTTCGTGTTCTCCCCTGCACGTGTAATAATGGTTTTCACTTCGTGAGGCGTAAGGTTCTGAGCTTCGTCAACAATAAAACATATATTGGAAAGGCTGCGTCCGCGGATATATGCAAGCGGCGTTATTACCAGTTTTTCGTTTTCTAATAGATCTGTTATATTTTTAAATTCTTTATCTTTTTCGCTAAACTGATTTTGTATCATTTTAAGATTATCCCAGAGCGGTTCCATGTATGGATTCAACTTCGACTTAATATCACCTGGCAAATAGCCGATATCTTTATTACTTAAAGGAACTATTGGTCTTGCAAGATAAATCTGCTTGAATTCTCTTTTCATTTCAAGCGATCCTGCCAGCGCTAACAATGTTTTTCCGGTTCCTGCTACTCCCTGAAGTGTTACAAGTTTCACATTCGGGTTCAGTATAGCATGCAAAGCAAAAACCTGCTCTGCATTCCTTGGTGTAATACGAAATGCTGAACGTTTTTCAATCCTTTCGATCCTGTTTGTGATTGCGTTGAAAAAAGTAAGAATGGAAGTTTTATCATTTTTCAAAATAAAATAATGGTTAGGTATGGGTTTCTCAACACCTATCTCGTCTGGATTGCAATAACCTTCCTGATAGATTTTATCTACAAGTTCGGGGTCAATCTCATTTATTACGGTTTTACCTGTATAGAGTTGATCCAGGTCTTTGATCTTGCCGGTTGAAAAATCTTCGGCAGTAATATTCAGGGCTTTTGCCTTAAGCCGCAGGTTTACATCTTTGCTTACAAGAATTATTCTTTTGTCGGGATTTTCTTCTGAAATGGTCAATGCAGCATTAAGGATACGATGGTCAGGTTTCGTTTCGCCGAAAACTTTGTTGGCGTCAACCTTACCGCTTCTGCCATTTTCGTTCATTATCACCCTGAATTTTCCATTTGTTTCCTCAAGCTTTACCCAGTTTTGCAAAGTGTTATTTAATGAAAGCTTGTCTATGATCCTTATAAATTCACGCGCTTCGAAATTGATGGTGTCGTTTCCTTTTTTGAAGTTATCAAGCTCTTCAAGAACTGTAATAGGAATGGCGACATCGTTGTCTTCAAAGCTATTAATAGAATTATGATTATAAAGGATTACAGAAGTATCAAGAACAAATATCTTCTTGATTTTAGAGGCTTTTGAAGATTTCTTAAGCATAAAATTTATTTATTTTTAAAGAGCAATGGTAAAATTAATTCATAAATTTGCTTGTGATCGAAAAGCACAGCAAAGATTTTCACAGTCAAATGTTAATAAAAATATTTAGTATCAATTACTATATAATTAACGCAGAAAAATGAATTTTCTTGCACATTTGTTTTTATCAGGAAATAATGAGAAGATCATGGTTGGAAATCTATTGGGTGATTTCATGCGTGGCAGGAAAATAGAAAGTTTTAGCGAAGAAATTATTAAAGGGATAATGCTTCACAGGGAAATTGATGAATTTACGGATAATCATCCTTTGGTAATCAAAAGCAAACAAAGGTTGCGTCCACTGTTTAAACATTATTCACCGGTAGTAGTTGATGTTTATTATGATCACTTTTTAGCTGCTAACTGGAAAAATTATTCAGACATTTCATTAAAAGATTTTGCAAGATTTTCATATTCGGTTTTAAAAAGACATAAAGAACTTTTTCCTTCAAGATTTCAGCAAGCATTGATATATATGAGATTCAGCAATCTGTTGATTTCATATTCTAAGATAAAAGGTGCACATTTTGCTTTTGAACGAATTTCCGGACGATCAAATCATCCGTCAAACCTTAGTTTGGCAGCCAATGAACTTGAAAAGAATTAT
>CAINEZ010000542.1 GCA_903847905.1 uncultured Bacteroidota bacterium | reverse complement strand
TTGTATTACATTCTGATAATAATCCGAAATCATGGTCGTACTATTATGCTTATTATAGATCAATCAGTGTTTCAATACCTGATTCTGTTTTAAATAAAATTAAGCTGATAGATATACAGGTTGGGGAGAATAAATTTTCAGTATGCACAAAGCAGCTTAGACCAATAAAATCCGGGGCAAAAAGCAAGGAGTATATTCTGCCTGATTATATTCAAAGCAGAAAATCCATCTTTAAAATGCTGATTTCCTCATTTCATTGGAGATTGGTACAAAATCTTGTATTCTTATTTTTCATCTTTTTTATACTTATATTCTGCATTTTATTTTTCAGAAAAATAATGATTTTTGGCAAATTCCTTATCGCAGGAGCCTATAACATTGCTAAAATCAATGCAAACATGATTTTGAAAACATGCAGAACTACTGCCGGAAATGTAAATGGTTTCGTCAAAGTTTTCATACATAAAATCATTGAACGTTGCAAAAATATTGTCGGAAAAACAAAACAAAGCTTTCGCGCCGGAATATTATGGTTTAATAAATCAGGAAGCACCTTTTCAGCTTGTCTTTACAGGTTCATCAGAATAAATGGAATGAGGGGTAAGGTTTTTATAAGCAATGCCTGGAAGAAAACGCTATTATCAATCAAGAGGTATCACTGGACAAAGAAAAGACTTTATCGGGTAATTATTATAATCCTGACTTCAGTATTAATTCCAATGTACTTATTCTATGGAACTCTTTTATTTATGTGGGGTTCTGCTACTTATATGTCATCATTGCTTTTTATATTGTTATGCGGAGCAATTTTATATCTCATTTTATTGTTGTTTTTCCGCTTTATGAAACCATCAGTTATAAAGAAAATAAAGATTGCTCATATAATTTTTCTGATTGTTTGGGCTGGTTCTGAAAGTTTATTAAGAATACCTGATAAATATAAAAGTTATAATGAAAAGAGCGGGCTTCCTTATACGTCTTATTATAAGGAGGCGGAGAGAGAAAAAAAGAGGAATATGAAATATATTATTGATAAACCGAATTCTGCTACGCTTTTAAAGAAAAAAGAATTTGAATATTATCACTATTATAATAATGAAGGGTTGAGGGATAAAAATCATTCTTTAGTAAAACAGACCGGGGAATACAGGATCATATGTCTTGGTAATTCATATACTGAAGGGCAGGGGGCTCCCCAGGACTCTACATGGCCACAGTTGCTGGAAAACAAACTTAAAGTGTTTAATAACAAAATAAGCGTCATGAATGCAGGAAAGATGGGTCATGATCCGTTTTATGAATATATGCTTTATAAAGATAAGATGATTAGATACAAACCCGATTTATTAATCCTGGCACTGGAGAGTACTGATTTTATGTTTCATTGCCTGAGGGGAGGATTTGAAAGATTTGACCCGAATAATGGTATAGGAAGAAAAGGCCCTGACTGGGAGATTTTGTATTCTATAAGCTATATTTTCAGATGGTTTATTCACAATGTGTGTCATTATAATTTTATGATTGTATTGCCCACAGAATTGGGAAAGAAAATTATACAGGCTCAAAGTGATATATATAATTGTATATATAAGTTTAAACACCTTTCTGATGAAAACCACAT
>CAINEZ010000541.1 GCA_903847905.1 uncultured Bacteroidota bacterium | reverse complement strand
AGAAGAAAATAAATTAAAATTTATACGGAATTCTAATTTCTAAAAAATATTACAGAAAACCAATCGGTATGAAATATTTTTTCAATTTTGCATTATCTAATTTGTTGTGAAGCATGGAAAAGTATTTTAATAAATTCAGGAAAAATATTATCGGCAATAATGTAAAGTTCCAAACTCCATACGGAACAAAAAAAATGATTTATGCCGACTGGGTTGCAAGCGGGCGCTTGTATAGACCCATCGAAGAAAAAATTACTGATACTTTTGGACCTTTTGTAGGAAATACACATTCTGAATCGAGCGAAACAGGCGTGATGATGACAAAAGCATATCATCTTGCTCATAAAAAGATAAAAGAACATGTTAATGCAGGAAAAGATGATGTAATAATAACCGCCGGCTTCGGGATGACAGCTGTTATAAATAAGCTTCAAAGAATTTTAGGATTAAAGATTTGCGGTAAACTTAGCCACAGACCTTGTTTGTCGGAGTCGGAACGCCCTGTTGTTTTTCTTACCCACATGGAACATCATTCAAACCATACTTCGTGGTATGAAACCTGCGCCGATATTGTTTTATTAAAACCCGATAAAGAGTTATTGATTGATCTTAATGAATTAAAAAAACAATTAAAAAAATATAAAGACAGGAAAATTAAAATAGGTTCTTTCAGCGCTTGTTCCAATGTTACCGGAATAGAAACGCCCTATCATCAAATGGCTAAGATCATGCATGAATATGGAGGTAAATGTTTTATTGATTTTGCTGCATCTGCACCTTATGTTGATATTAACATGCATCCTGCTGATGAGATGGAAAAACTTGATGCAATATTTTTTTCTCCTCATAAGTTTCTTGGTGGACCCGGCGCTTCCGGAGTTTTAATTTTTGACTCAGCCATGTACAACTGCCAGACTCCAGATCAGCCTGGCGGCGGAACTGTTGACTGGACTAATCCGTGGGGCGGTTATAAATATATTTCAGATATTGAATTGCGCGAAGATGGAGGAACTCCTGGTTTTCTTCAGGCAATACGTACAGCTCTCTGTATTGATCTTAAAAATAAAATGGGAACAGGAAATATCAGGAAAAGAGAAGAGCAATTGGTAAAACTTGCTTTCGATAAATTATCAAAGATCAGGAATATTCACATTCTCGCTGATAATGTGAAACACCGGCTTGGTGTGATTTCTTTTTACATAGACAACATCCATTATAATCTTATTGTAAAACTTCTAAATGATAAGTATGGTGTGCAGGTAAGGGGAGGATGCGCATGCGCAGGCACTTATGGCCATTTTTTGCTGGATGTGTCGTACAACTATTCCAAAGAAATAACAGACCGCATTAACACCGGTGACCTTTCAACAAAGCCAGGCTGGGTAAGAATTTCACTACATCCTACAATGAAAGATAGCGAAGTGATTTATATTGCCGATGCTTTAAAAGAAATTCAAAAAAATTATAAAGTATGGCAGAAAGAGTATACCTATTCTTCAAAAACAAATGAATTCAGAAATATGAGGACAAGGAAAGACGAAGAATACAAAGTAACAAACTGGTTTAAATTATAATAAATAATTAGCGCCTAAAGTTTACAATAGTTGTTTAAGAGAAACCAAACCGTAACTCATTAGTTTTAATTTACAAGTTTTCCTCCTATTATTCTTAGCAGTTTATTTATAGCTGCATTCCAAACCATTTCAGATTCTTTGATATCTTCTTCAAGAGCAAAATCTGTTACTACCAAAGTTATTTCACTATTTATAGAAGATGAGTCTATTTCGAATTCAAAAAAATTATTGATCTCTTTATCCAACCATTTAAACCGAATGAACTCTTTATCTTTTTTTTCGGAAATAATTGCTTTCTCTTCCGAACCATTCCAGTAAAAGTGAAAAATATTATCTTTAACAATCACTTTATCGGCGAACCATTCTGATAAACCATCTTCAGTGCTCAGGTAATTATAAAGGAATTTCGGCGAAGCAATGAAAATATATTCAAGTACATATTTTATAGGACAATGTGTTTTCATCAGAGAGTATTGTGAAAAATTAATAATTTAGCACGCAAATTAACATTTTATTATGCAATATAGCAATAAAATGTTAAAAATGCAAATTTATTATACGAATGGCTCTTATTCACTCATTTGAGAAAAGCGGTAATATTTTATTCAGGTACAGAGGACAACTGCCTTCAGTATTGTTTTTAATTGCAATTCCTTCAATATATTTTACTGATTATTCAATGATACCTGAAAATCTTACCTTTTTATTGACCATTGCTGCAATTTTTATCAGCTTCCTTGGCTTTTTTATACGTTCATATACCATCGGAACTACTCCTAAAGGTACTTCTGGCAGGAACCGCAACGAACAGGTTGCAGAATCACTAAATATTACCGGAGTATATTCAATAATAAGACATCCGCTTTACCTCGGAAATTACCTTATATGGATAGGTATAGTGGTATTTACTTTCAATGTATATTTTTTTGTGATTATATCTTTACTTTTCTGGCTTTATTATGAACGCATCATGTTTGCTGAAGAGCGCTTTCTCGAAAAAAAATTCGGTGATGAATACATTAACTGGTCAAAAAAAGTTCCTGCTTTCATTCCTGCATTTAGTAAATTCAGAAAAAGCGATATCCCATTTTCATTCAAGACAGTAATACGCAGAGAGTATTCAGGAGTGCTTGCTACTGTGATAGGTTTTGCATTTGTCGATTTATTAAGAATATATTTTTGTTCAGGCAAATTTGAATGGGACAGGACATCAGTTTATGCAGTTGCAGTAGCGGCAGTATTCGCATTGATCCTTCGGGCACTCAAGCATGGCAATATGTTAAATGAAGAAGGGCGATCTTAATCCTGTTGAAATTTGAAATCAGTTAATTTAAAAATATTCTGTTTTGCGCTATTATCCATGTTTTTCTGGGGGTGTTCATTTGTTTGGATAAAGATAGTATATGAACACCATTACAGACCTATTACTACTATATTTTTACGCCTTGTCATTTCTTCGATTATATTGTATTTTGCTGTAAAAGTTTTAAAAAAAGGACAAAAAATTGATAGAGCCGATTACGAGAAATTCCTGTTACTGGCGCTTTTCGAGCCTTTCTTTTATTTTATGGGCGAAAGTTTCGGACTTACTCTTGTATCTTCAACTATAGCCGCTGTTATAATTTCAACTATTCCTGTTGTAACACCTATTTTTGCATTTATATTTATAAAAGAAAAAATATCTGTTTTGAATTTTTTCGGACTTATAATTTCTTTTGTAGGAATTATACTTATGGTGTGTAACCAAAATTTTTCATTAGATGCGTCACCATTAGGTATTTGTCTTGAATTTTTCGCAGTAGTTACTGTTATTATATATTCAATACTAGTAAAAAAACTTGCCGTTAAATATTCGACTTTTACTATCATAAAAGCACAAAATATTTTAGGAGTGATCTATTTTTTACCTCTCTTTTTTATTTTTGATTTTAAGCAGTTTATTACAATTAACCCAGACAGTGATCTTATATTTGCCCTTTTAATGCTGGCCGTTTTTGCTTCAACAATTGCTTATCTGCTTTACATACCTGTTATAAGGGCATTTGGAGTTAATAAAGCAAACATGTTTGTGAATTTTATTCCTGTATTTACAGCAATACTTTCGTTTTTTATTTTATCAGAAACATTTAATTTCAAAAAAATAATGGGAATACTGATTGTAATAGCCGGCGTTTCTTTATCACAGATTTATAAGGTGATTAGTAAAATGATTTTTAAATCTACACCGTAATAAATAATATTTTTTATCTTTGTCATAGATAAAAGTATAACAAATGTTGACTAAACGCATACATATTACAACCTGCCTTCCGAAACCAGCATGGCTGCACACACACACACACACACACACAGGAAACCTTAAAAGTCAAAAATTTCTTAAAACCCTGCAAAGTCAGCTTTCAGCCGTTCCTGCAATATTT
>CAINEZ010000540.1 GCA_903847905.1 uncultured Bacteroidota bacterium | reverse complement strand
AAAACTATAAAAAAAACGTTAACTGTATCCGATTTTGAGTCCGCTTGGGGAGAAAAATTATGTCCTTTTGTGAGTAATAAAATTAAAAATTCCAAATTATTTTACAGAGATTTAACTGAGGCTGAAAGAGACGAGAGTATTAAAAAAATCATAGATTTTTTATTAGATAAATCATCCATTTATTCTGGTAAACACCGCTATAAACATTGGGAAAAAGGATGGGATGAGAACTTAAATGAGCTGAATAAAACCAAAGAAATTTATGCCGTAACTCCTCATTATTTCGGAAAATATCCAATTAACCGTTTTCGTCAACACTTAATTATGGCTTTGGATAAAAATTTCGAAGTTAATATGTTGGCTATATTAGAATATTGGCTGTTTGAAAAGTACCTCAAAGGATTTTCAAAAATATATGAATTTGGTTGTGGCACCGGTCATAATCTTTTGCGTTTGCGAGAAGTTAATAAAACAACTGAACTATGGGGCTTGGATTGGGCAAAATCCTCACAGAAAATAGTCAGAGGCATAGCCAAAACATCGGGCGATAAAAAAATAAAAGCTTATAGTTTTGACTATTTTAATCCCGATAAAAATTTCAAAATTGATATAAACGGAGCAATATTAACCGTTGCTTCTTTAGAACAAACAGGGAAAAAATACAAAAAGTTTATTAATTATATTTTGAAAAGCAAACCCGCTTTATGTGTCCATATTGAACCTACTGCAGAAACTCTTGACGAAAATAATTTATTGGATTATTTATCAATAAACTATTTTATAAAAAGAAAATACCTTGATGGCTATATTACTTATTTGAAAAAATTAGAAAAACAAAGTTTGATAAAAATTATTAAAATTCAGAGAAGTTACATTGGCAGCTTATATATAGATGGTTATTCTGTTATTATTTGGAAACCTTTATAATTAAATATATTTTATAAAACCCAAATAACAACTGTATAATGGAAGGCAAAAACAAAGTAAAATGATAATGACAGAGGTGTTTCATGTTTTTCGTTTATGCTTTTGATTTAATGTTTTTTAATACTCAAAAAAAGAAATATGCGACATGATTGACGCATCAGTATTGTTACTTACTTTTACCGACCAAAAAAGCTTGGGCTTTTCGGGCAAAATGTGTCTTGAACTAAATGGTATTATTGATTTAGACGATAATTGGTATGAGCCAATTTGCAAGGTTTTTACGAATGCGCTTAGATATGATTTTTTTCACGGCGCAAATATTGGCGGGATATGTCAGGCTAATAGAGAAATTATCAATATTGCCGAAACGTATCATCCAAAATATATTATTCATCCATGTACTTTTTCAGGAACAATTGTAACGGAAGCAACCTTAGCAGCTCTGCGTAAAATTGGATGTATCATTGTAGGTTACACATTTGACGATGATACATGTTTTGAAACGAGGTCGCGATGGTTGGCTCCATATATAGATTATTTTATTTCCACAGGGGATACGCGTGGTGGTATAATTGAGGCGTATGAAAGCATAGGGGCTCGTTGTATTCTAGGATTACCATTACCTATTAATCCAACAATATTTTGCAAACTTAAAAATGTTGAGAAATTATATAATGCTACTTTTGTAGGCGGAAGACATACCAATCGTCTCGAATACCTTGCCAATATAGCCAGCTATGGTGGCGATGTTAAATATCTTGGGGGAGGTCATGGGCAAAAGGTTCATTTTAGCGAAATAGTGAAAATTTACAATCAGTCTAGGATTAACCTTAATTTTACATTAGGTAAACTAAGCCCTGCTACAAAACATATAGTGAGCAGGGTTTTCGAAGTTACCCTAAGTGGAGGGTTTTTGCTTACAGAATATACTGCCGGTCTGGAGAATTACTTCGAAATTGGACGTGAAATTGAATGCTTTGAAACAGCCCAAGAGGCTGCCGAAAAAATTCAATATTATCTTAAAAATTCAGATGAGCTCGAACAAATAGCAGAGCGTGGACACATACGCGCTAAGCGTGATTACACAGGTCAAGTTCGACTTAACAAAATATTCTGCGAGATCGAGGATGACCTATTTAAGCGTGGGCGTCCTATATTGCCCCCCCCTGTGAATGAAATAAATATTCTACGCAAAACGGATGTGATATATTATTATAGGTGGGCTTGCGCTCTACGAAAAAGTCAGCCGCCTTTGAGAAATGAATGGTTTGCGACAAATGAACTTGTTCTTTTAACTGATCCGCAACATAAAGCGGCAAAGCGTTTATTACGGCGAGCTATAAGATGGGGGTATCCGGAACCCTTATTAATATGGTTATGCGTGAAAGCAGGGCATATATTAATTACCCTATTAAAAATAACGAAATCAGAATTTGCATCTTTAACACGCTTTGTTAAAAATAGGATCAAATAATTCTATGACCACGATACAGTAATATCAGGCAAAAAATGAAAAAAACACTTGTTAATATTTATAATTATTTTTACAATTTTTTGAGAGAAATATCAAATTATTCAATGGCTTATGGCGCAAAAAAGGAAAATAATTTACTGTTGAATTTTTTAAAAAAAAACAATATACCTAAGGATACAAAAATTTTAGATGTCGGATGCGGGTATGGACGTATTATGGAGCTTATTCAAAATGAAGGATATAAAATTACCGGAGTTGATGCTAATATTGATATTGTTAATGCAAATAAAATAAAAGGATTTGATTGTATAAGCGTTGATGAGTTTAAAAATACAAATGAAAAATATGATTTGATATTAATGTGCCATATAATTGAACACATGAATCCTCCGGATTTATTGCAATTTATGGACTATTACTTAAATTTTTTAAAGGAAAAAGGGAAGTTAATAATTATAACCCCCATTTTTACAAAAGCATTTTATACGGATTTTGATCATATAAAACCCTATTCCTACTTGGGTATAAATATGGTGTTTTCCGGGAAAAATCAAGTCCAATATTATAGTAAAAATAAATTGAAGTTTATAAATATTAAGTTTATTCACGTCCCATATACACATAGAACGTTATCCACTAAGCTTCATGGCGCTTCTGTTTTTAAACAATACTTTATTGATTTGTTCTTTTTAATTTCTTATTACATAAGTTTTAGTATTATTGGTATTAATGCAAATTGGGTGGGATTTTATTTAAAAGAAGAAACTACTGTTTAGATTTTTTATACCCCTCCAATAGTTGCCCAATACAATTTTTTAACGACTTATGGTTGGAAACCTCTGTGTATTCAATAGCTGCTTATGTTTGCAAAATTGTTTTTGCGGTTTTAGATATTGCTTGGGGTGATGATGTTAATAATTTAAAAATATCTATTGTAACCCCATCGTTCAACCAAGGACAGTTTATTGAATAAACTATTCTTTTAGTTATAACTTAAAATTATCCTAATCTTGAACTTGAATATATTAACCTTGATAGTGAAAGTATAGATAATACGGTAGAAATAATAAAAAAATCAAAAATAACATTATTAAAAATGGCTCATTTAATTAACCTGAAAACATTCACCGATAAACGAGGGAATCTTACCGTAATTGAAAAAATACTTCCTTTTGAAATCAGAAGAATTTTTTATATTTATGGTGTTGATGATTCTATAAGGGGAGGGCATCGACATAATAAAACTATTCAGGCGGCTGTTTGTATAAAAGGTTCCTGTAAAATATTTAACGATGACGGGACTAATAAAAGTGAATATACTTTAAATTCGCCCGATAAGTGTTTATTGCTTGAACCATGCGATTGGCATAAAATGTATGACTTCTCAGATGATGCTATATTGATGGTTGTTGCTTCAGAGCACTTCGACAAAAATGATTATATATTTGAACCCTATCTATAATGATTGAATACGAAAATTTAAATAAATCGAATAATATTTTTTTTAAGGAATTCGATACTGCATTCCAGGAAATTTTGAAAGAAGGTCAGTTTATTTTAGGAAAAAATGTTGCGGCTTTTGAAAAACATTTTGCGGGTTACTGTGGGGTAAAATATTGCATCGGGGTGGCGAATGGACTTGATGCAATTACGTTATCATTGGTGTCATTGAATTTTGAAAAAGGCTCTGAAATTATTGTTCCAGCTAATACTTACATTGCTACAATCCTCGGAATTTTGCATGCGGGCTATAAACCTGTTTTAGTTGAGCCAGATATAAATACTTACAATATTGATCCTGGAAAAATTGAAGCGGCTATAAATAATAAAACAAAGGGTATTTTAGTTGTCCATTTGTACGGTAAGCCATGCAAAATGGATAAAATTTGCAACATTTCCAAAAAATATAAACTGAAAATTATTGAAGATTGCGCTCAGTCGCATGGCGCAAAATACCAAAATAAAATAGTGGGTTCGTTTGGCGATGTTGCAGCATTTAGTTTCTATCCTACAAAAAATTTAGGCGCTCTGGGCGATGCCGGCGCTATTATTCTCAATAACGATGAACTTAATATTACAATTTTAAAGTTAAGAAACTACGGATCTTCTGTAAAATATATTAATGACGTGGTTGGATATAATTCAAGATTAGACGAGATCCAGGCAGGTTTCCTTTCCATAAAACTGAAAAAACTTGATGAAATTAATGCTCACAAAAGAAAACTCGCAGGAATATATTTCGACAATTTAAAAAATGATTTCATTAAACCTGATTTAGATTCTGATTGTTTTGATGTTTATCATATTTTTAATATAAGACATCCGAAACGAAATCAATTAAAACAATATCTTGAAAAAAATAATATTCAAACGGAGATCCATTACCCTGTACCTCCTCATAAACAAAAGGCATTACAAGATCTTTTCAAAGAAGAATATCCAATTTCAGAGAAAATTCATGATACAACATTGAGTTTGCCTATTTCATTTTGCCATTCAGTAGATGATATATCCAGAGTTACAGAAGTATTAAATAAATTTTAAGTTATGGGTTTAATTTCAAAATTACCCGGCTCCGATTTATTAAAAGAATGCTGGCCTTGGACAAAAGAAACTGGTGCCGGTATTTACAGTGATGAAATTTGCCGGCCCCGCATTTCAATTATTACCCCATCGTTCAATCAAGTACAGTATATTGAAGAGACCATTTTGTCGGTTATAAATCAAAACTATCCCAAGCTTCGGGAAACGGTTACCGATGCCGCAAAGGTATAAAATATTGATAAACTGCACTATTCGCAATAAATTAAAAGAATATTAAAATAATTAACACTGTGAATGGATAGTTTCTTATATTTGCAGTGTAAACTTTTTATTTTGTATAAATTCATATTTTAAAATATGTTATTGAAATCAGATATAGAAGTTGCTTATGAGTCGCAACGATTAGATATTGCGGTAAAAAGAAATGCTATTTCTCGCAAATATCTAAATCAATATGCGGCAACTTCAAGCCATATTGAAATAGTGTCAGGCGTGAGGCGATGTGGTAAAAGCACATTGTTATTGCAATTAATACAACAAAAGTTTTCGGGTTCAGCTTATTTTAATTTTGAAGAGCCACAAACATTTGGCTTTGAAAAAAACGATTTTAGTAAACTTTTTGAGGTAATGGGCAATAAGCGTAAAGCATATTTTTTTGATGAAATACAAACAATTGAAGGATGGGAGATTTTTATCAGGAGTTTACACGATAAGGGGAAAAAAATATTTGTTACCGGCTCAAATTCTTCTATGTTAAGTAAAGAATTGGGAACACGTTTAACTGGTAGATACCTCCAACACGAACTTTTCCCTTTCTCTTATTCCGAATTTTTAGTTTATCTGCATTTAAAAAATAACAGCAAAAATTTTATAAATTATTTGAATACCGGTGGATTTCCGGAATATATAAATCAGCGAAGAAAAGAAATACTCCATCAATTATTCAGAGATATATTATACCGCGATATTGCAATAAGATATGGAATTAAAAATAAATATGAATTAGAGCAAATAGGGTTGTTTTTATTATCAAATGTAGCTAAGGAAACGTCTTTTAATAGTTTGAAAAAAATACTTGATTTTGCTTCTACAACTACTGTATCAGATTATGTTGGCTGGTTTCAGGATAGTTATCTATTGTTTTTAGTGCCTCGTTTTAGTTATTCTGCAAAAAGCATGATGATCAATCCCAAGAAAGTATATGCTATTGATACCGGATTAATAAAAGCTAATACGCTTAGTAGAAGCGATGATGTTGGAAGATTGCTTGAAAATGCTGTTTTTCTTCATTTTCGCCGTACTAAATTTAAAATAAACTATTTTAAAGGAAAAGGAGAGTGTGATTTTATTTTATTCGATAAAAATAAATTTGTTGGAGCTATTCAAGTTTGCACAAATATTAATAGCGAAAATAAAAATAGAGAAATTAATGATCTTATAGAAGCATTAAATTTTTTTT
>CAINEZ010000539.1 GCA_903847905.1 uncultured Bacteroidota bacterium | reverse complement strand
ATCCTTTGGACAATTTCATAATAAGCATTGGTATAATCTATTTCTTTTTAAGCAAACTGAAATAAAAAAAGGACAGTACTTTAATACTGTCCTTCAGTTTCAATAAAAAAAATTATTTTCTTCCTTTTTTCTTAGTTGTTTTCTTTATAGTTTTTTTTATCGGTTTCTTCACAACTTTCTTTACCGGCTTTTTAGCAACAGTTTTCTTAGGCGAAATCTTTTTTTCTTTAATCACAGCATGAGCAGCTGCAAGTATTGCGATTGGCACACGGTAAGGAGAACAGCTTACATAACTAAATCCTAATTTATGACAAAATTCAACAGATGAAGGTTCACCGCCATGTTCACCGCAAATTCCGATCTTCAGATCTTTCCTTACAGAACGGCCTTTTTCAACAGCTACTTTCATAAGAAAACCAACACCTTCCTGGTCAAGAACATTAAACGGATCTTCGGGTAAAATTTTCTTATTAAGATAATCCGGCAAGAATGTACCTATATCGTCCCTTGAAAATCCATAAGTCATTTGTGTAAGATCGTTTGTGCCGAAAGAGAAGAATTGTGCAACATTTGCAATTTTATCAGCAGTTATACATGCTCTTGGAATTTCAATCATAGTACCGATAAGGTGATCGATCTTTTTCATTTTAAATTTTTCAAGCACTTCTTTATAAATCTTATCAATCAAAACATATTGATTTTTCAATTCAGTATCGGCGCAGGTTACAGGGATCATAATTTCAGGAAAAGGTCTTTTCTTTTCATTCAGTAATTCAGCAGAAGCTTCAAATATAGCTCTTACCTGCATTTCAGTAATTTCAGGATAAGTGATTCCCAAACGAACACCACGATGTCCCATCATAGGGTTATTTTCATGAAGAGCCTCAGCCCTTTTATTAAATTCTTCAGCAGTTACACCAAGGCTTTTAGCGATTTTATTTCTCTCTTCAATATTATTTGGAACAAATTCATGTAGTGGCGGATCTATTGTGCGAAAAGTAACAGGATATCCATTCATAGCTTCCAGTGTACCTTTAATATCTTTTTTTACAAACGGGAATAATTCATTAAGCGCTTTTCTACGTTCTGCTTCGGTTTTTGAAACTATCATCTTCCTGAGCAGAAACAATGGCTGTTCTGAAAATTTTCCGTAAAACATGTGTTCGGTTCTGAAAAGCCCTATGCCTTCAGCGCCAAATAATCTGGCTTTAGTTGCATCTTCAGGTGTTTCAGCATTTGTTCTTATCTTCAGTTTTCTAATTTCATTGCAGAGTTTCATGATCGCTCTGAAATCAGGGTTGTCCTCAGCTGCTTTAATCATAGGAAGAGCGCCTTTGTACACATTTCCTTTGCTGCCGTTAAGTGAAATAAGATCGCCTTCTTTTAAAATAAGATCGCCAACTCTTAGTGTTTTTAAATGAGCATCCACTTTACATTCACTTGCTCCAACGACACAACATTTTCCCCAGCCTCTTGCAACTAATGCAGCATGGCTTGTCATACCTCCGCGGGCAGTCAAAATAGCTTCTGCTGCTCGCATCCCATCGATATCTTCAGGATTTGTTTCTTCGCGAACAAGGATTACTTGTTTACCTTTCTTTTTCCATTCAACAGCATCAACAGAATTAAAAACAATCTGCCCTGTAGCTCCACCGGGTCCTGCGGGAAGTCCTTTTGCAAATGGTCCTATAGCTTTTTCAGCAGAAGGATCAAGAATAGGATGAAGCATTTCATCCAATTGAGCAGGCTGAACACGAATTACAGCTTCTTCTTTTGTTATCAGTTTTTCTTTAAGCATATCAAGGGCCATTTTAATTGAAGCAGGTCCATTGCGTTTTCCAACACGGCACTGAAGCATGTAAAGTTTTTTATCCTGTATTGTAAATTCAATATCCAACATATCACGATAATGTGTTTCGAGGATATGTTGAATCTTGTTCAATTCTTTATAAACAACAGGCATAGCTGTTTCAAGGGAAGAAAGGTGACGAGTATGTTCGCTTTTTCCAATTTCATTAATGGGGTTTGGTGTTCTGATACCGGCTACAACATCTTCGCCCTGAGCATTTGACAACCATTCGCCATAGAAATAATTTTCACCTGTAGCAGGATTACGGGTAAAAGCGACACCTGTAGCTGAAGTATCTCCCATGTTTCCGAACACCATAGATTGCACACTTACTGCGGTACCCCACCAATCAGGAATTCCTTCAATTTTGCGATAAGATATAGCGCGTTTTCCATTCCAGCTCTGGAATACAGCTGCAATAGCGCCCCATACCTGCTCCATAGCATCTTCAGGAAAAGGTTTTCCTAAAACTTCTTTTACTTTTTTCTTATATATTTCAACAAGTTCTTTCAATGCTTCTGAGGAAAGTTCTGTTTCGCTCTTTACCCCATGTTTTCTGACCATCTTATGAAGTTCTCCTTCTAATTGATTACGAACTCCCTTTCCTTCTGCCGGTTCAATGCCTGCAGCTTTTTCCATGACAACATCTGAATACATCTGAATAAGGCGGCGCTGAGAATCGTAAACAAATCTCGGGTTCTTTGTCTTTTTAATAAGGCCTTCGCGGGTAATATTATTTAGTCCTACATTTAACACTGTGTCCATCATTCCGGGCATTGATGCTCTTGCTCCTGAACGAACGGATACAAGCAGAGGGTTATCTTTATCGCCAAATTTTGCGCCCATTTCTTTCTCCACTTTTTTAAGCGCTTCTGACACCTGCTTTGAAAGTTCTTTAGGATATTTTCCTTTGTTATCATAGTAAGCAGTACAAACCTCGGTAGTAATTGTAAAGCCAGCAGGAACAGGTAACCCGATATTAACCATTTCAGCCAAATTCGCTCCCTTGCCGCCAAGAAGATTCTTCATGTTAGCTTGTCCATCGGCTTTCTTACCGCCAAAAAAATAAACATACTTTTTTTCTTTTGCCATTTTTAATTATCCTCCTAAATATATTAAATAAAAATTCGAATTGTAAAATTTATATGAGCAACAAATATATAATAAAAATTCTCTTAAAAAAGATTTTGAAAGTATTTTTTTAATAAAAAAAAATGCCCGGCATTATTAATGTCAGGCATTAACAAAAAATACTTATTTTACTTTTTATGAGGACATACTGCGTTCTCATAAATTCTTACGAGTGTTGATTGTGATGCAAGATTTTTAAGCCCGCTGACAAAATCATTTTGCACACCTTTTTTCAATTCTTTCAAATAGAAACAATAATCAACTTCTCCTTCCCTGCCCCAGGGATATTTATCATAAGTGATTGTTTTATTTTCTTTTTTCCCAAACGAAATTAGAAATGATTCTAAAGAAGCAATTGCTTTTCCATCAGTTCCGGATGCAGTACTTATGAAAGAAACGATCACGCGGTACGTATCAATATCCGTGCTTTTGCTTGTCTTTTTCGAGTTTTTGCATGCAAACGAAAGCATGACTATGCTAAGTAATAAAATGACTTTTGTTTTCATGGTTTTTTTATTAGTTAATTTAATCCATTTTGAAATGCAAATATATATTTATTTTTTTAACCCGGAAATATAAGTGTTCAGTTCATCAATTGAGCTTTCAAAAATAAATGCATCATTCACCTTAAAATAATTACCAATATCGAATGTATAACTGTAAGCATATTTTGCGAACTCAATTTTTGAATCCTCAAAACTGAACAGCATCATGATCTCTCTTACCTGCGAAGAAAGCAGGCAGTTTGAAGCGATTACCTGTTTAGCTATTGTAAGTTTACTGTCTTCAAATGATTTTGATGAAATAGTATTTTTTACAGAAGCGAAATCGTCGGGAGATATAGGGTGGTGACAGCCAACGGGTCCGCTATAGCCGGGCATAATATATTCTTGTTGTTGAGGTTGCTTAGGGTTTGTTTGTATTCCAGTTCCAGCGGAGGATGTAGTAGTAGTAGTTGTTGTTGTTGTTGAGTATGTTGTAGTTGAAGATGTTCCTTCCGCTCCTGTTTCATGTGTATTAATATTCATCCCCATATTTACACCTCCTACATTAACACCTCCTGAAATCCCTTCAGAATAATTATTGTTATTTACATTAGTTGAAGTTGTATGTGTAGTACTTACGGAGCTAACAATTACAGGTTCTGAAGGACCTGATGCGGAAAAAACAACAACTGATTGCCCTGTTGCCGGTGGTGCTGCCTGAGCAATTGGTATTTCGTTAAAATATCGCACAACATATTCACCTTTATTGTTTTTTTTAATATTGAAAGTAGTTTCCGTTCCCTTATTGAACATCAGGTTCTTTTCTAAAGGAGCAATTGTACTGTCTTTGAATAAAATTTTCAGTTTATAACTTGGGGCGATAAGATCAGTAACTTTAACATTGGTTTCGGGTTTTTCATTCTGAAGAACAGCATTCAGGATTACATAAAACTGTTCACCGCTTTCGGAGAAAAAAATTAAATTTGTTTTCTGAGCATTTGCAAAAGATAAAGATAATGTGATCATCATCACTAAAAGAAATAGACTTTTTTTCATGGATTTATTTTTTTATAAAATAATTTTATTTTGGAAAAAGTATTTTTCAAGAATTATGCCATTATGAAATTTGGAATTTGAGACTTGAAAAATTTATGGATTTATCCAGTTATTAGTATAGTATAATTACCTAATAAATTTTTTTGAATTTGTTTAATTGCTTGTCGGAAATAATTTTATTTAAGTCTGTAACAATATCTTTATACTGATAACGATTTCCGCAGTCATATATTTCTGCGAATGGTTCTTTATCAATAATCAACTTCATCATTGCATCTATTGTTGGCACTTCAGCAAGTTTATTATATTCTTCATAAGTGATTGATAAGAATACAGTATTTTTACCAATGCCTCTATTATCTAATAAATATCCGTCGTCCAGCTTCGTAGGGTATGCTAATTCTCCTTTATAGTAAATGTCTTTTACGTCAGGATAAGAAACAATCTTTGTTTTTTCATCATTCATTGAAACAGGAATTTTGTCGTAATAATCTTTTTTTGTTTTATATATAATTGTAGGTGGACCGATTGAATAATCAATCGAATTATCTTTAGAAGATTTATTTATGTTATCATTTTTTTGATTAACAATATTCGACTGTTTTTTTTCTGTATTACAACTAAGCAATACCATAAACATAAAAAAGAAAATAGTTGATTTCATATTATCGTGCAATTATAAATTTTAAATAATATTTTTGTTCGGCATTTACTGCTTCAATGTAATAAACTCCATTTGATAAATTTGACACATCAATATTTTCGATAGTTGAAGATGAAGTTGATTTTATTTTCATAACAACTTGTCCCATAAAATTTATTATTTGTAAATTATCAAAATGATTGCTGTCAAAATATTTTAGTGTTAAATAATTAGTAGTGGGATTGGGATAAATCTCAAACAATTTATTGTTATCATTTATTTCATTAACTCCTGAACTTGTAATTCTCGTAATATTTATATCCAATAAATAAGATCCTGTCATACCGGAAAAATACGGCGCAACTTCAAAGGTTAATGTTCCCCCAACATTTAAAGTAATATTTCCCGAAATAGTATCATCATATGTAGTCGACCACCCGCTTACGGTATTGTACGACCATATTGCATTGACGGTATATGTATTGCTTGTTGCATTATTATAACTATCGTCAACTCTAGCTTTAATAATATAGTTATAACCACTTGCTAAATTGATCTTATAGAAATCAACATCTGTTCCTGTATGAAAGTTAGAACCGGTTGTATTTGCATTTCCGGAATTACCAGCCCAGGTCACTGGCAAACTATATGCAGTTGATTGTGTATTGTCATTTTCATAAATATCCGGGGAAAGCGGTGCTGCTACCACATTTATATTTACGGGGTTTGTGAAATAATCACCACCAGCTAAGTACCATTGACTTGTACCTTGTTCTTCTTCAATAATTGCTAAAATATAAGAACCGGGATTTGCAGTAATTGCAGATGTGCTGAAAGTAATATATGGTGAAAGATAATAACCATAAACAGCGAGACCTGTTGTTTCATTGTATAATCCAATCGTCTGAACATAATTTCCATTCAAATCATAAAGCGCTGCTTGATATTGACCATAATAAGTATAATTATTAATGTTTGCAAAGTTTACATTAACAGAAGCGGATTGCCCTTGAATAAAAGTTGTAGGTGAAGGTGTAATGTTAGAATAAAGTTCTAAATTATTAGGATAACCATACGTATTTCCAATAGGGCTATTGATTGTAATAACTGTTAGATTTGAATACCAAGTTGTTCCTGCTAAATACCAGTTACCTCCAGTAGGTCTATAAAAAATTCCAACATAATAATTTCCCGGAACAGTTAACATTCCGGAACTTGAAAATGTTATCTCTCCTGTATTATAACCTGACTGTAGCGAACTGCCTGTATATGTTTGTACAAAATTAATAAAATTGCCTGAAACATCAAATAACGCAGCGCAATAATCTCCATCGAAAGTATTGCTCCCTGCATTATATAAATCAGCATTTACCGTAAATGATTGGCCGAAATTAATTGGATTAGGAGTGACGTTAATATACGAATACATTTGAATATTTGATGTGTTACCACCAGACAAAGGCTGAATGCCTATCAATGCTTGCTGTCCTGAATTAAAATTTTCAGAACCCGGATTTAATGCATTAATTTCAAAATAACCATTGGCATATCCGCACCATCCCCAATTAAAATGAAAATAGTTACTTACGTCAAAACCATCACAAACAAAAGTATGTCCGCCAGTTCCAAATCCTGCATATTGGATTGGTCGGTTATTGTTTAATTCATTTTTTAAAAGATTTATCCAATCAGGATCTGAATAACCAGTTCTTTTTAATCCCTGGATAGTAGATGGGTCATAACCGAAATAAGTAGTATATGCGCTTTGAGAACATACGGCATTATCAGAAGTAATCACCCAACCATAACTTCCATCAGGTCCATAATTCATTTCCACACTAACTCCGCATTGATACATTAAGGTAGCAACATCGTTATTGGCGGAAGTAAGATCGGTAAGAGGCATTGAAGACCAATTATATGTTGTACTACCAAAATTTGCTGACAATGTGCCATAAGTCGGGTGATTATAAGAATGAATACCTGAACCTGTTGCAGGGTAACCCCAATATTTCATTATAATGGACATTGCGGTTGCCGGGCAACCGGTAACACAACGATAACTATTATTATTTGCATCAGGCAGCGAATGATCGGTAGGACATAAAGCATTGTAGTAACCCGAAATATTTCCCTGACCCCAATTTGCTGTGGTTAATAGAGCTGTATTTACAGAAGGCATATCTGCATTGTTTCTCGGGGAAACGTAAATGTTTTTATTGCATTGTTCCTCCTTTAAGAGTTCATCCCATTTGGATTTTATTTCATCAGTTGATGACAAATTATTTTCTTTGGCATAAATTATTTGTTGTTTATAATTTTCTATCAATTCTTGTAACGCAGGAGGTAATTTATTTACATTCCAACTTCCCTTATCACAATAACCGAGAATTGGTGTTACAATATTATCAGCAGTAACAATTACAAAACCATCATTTGCATTTACATCAAACACATAATACAAATTTTCTCCTGCGCTTTTCCCTGCTGATATTGATGTTCCCATCGTGTACGAATACGCCAGGTAAAGATTTACTGTTTGTTTATTCACAACGTTGTTGATTGTTGCCTTGTATGTGTAAAAATGTTTTGCAACATTCATTGCAGTTGCTACGTCAACATATTTTGCAAAAGATGAAATAGAAACAGATAATGTGAATACTAAGGATAAAATTATTTTTTTCATATTTTTTTATTTTATAAATCACGCATAATTTTTTCCCGATCCCAATAATTTTGGAATTATTCTAGTTACAAATTTAAACATTTTTTAAAAAAAAATTATAAGTTTGCATAATATTTAACGATTGAAAATTTCACTTTCAATCATAGCAAAAAACATTATGAGCATAGTTATAGGTATTAGGCACGAGGATAAATACGAAATGGAACGCAGAGTGCCAATAGTTCCCAAACACATTGAATGGCTTGTTAAACATTACAACATTGATGTAGTGGTTCAGTCTTCTGAAAAGAGGGTTTTTAAAGATGAGGAATTTATTAAGGCAGGCGCAAAAGTGGCAAAAGAACTTAAAAGATGTCCGATTATTTTTGGAGTAAAAGAAATTCCATTATCAGTTTTCGAACCCAATAAAACATATATTTTCTTTTCGCATGTAATAAAGGGGCAAAAACAAAATATGCCAATGCTTAAGAAAATGATGGAACTTAAATGCAATTTGATTGATTATGAAAAAGTAGTTGATGAACAAAATAAAAGGTTGATATTTTTTGGCAAATATGCAGGGCTTGCAGGTATGATAGATTCTTTGTGGGCGCTTGGCTTAAGGTTAAAATATTATGGTTATAATGCAAGGCTTCTAAAAATTAAGCAGGCAAGGCATTACCACTCGCTTGCTGAAGCAAAAGAAGATATTTCTGCTATTGGACAATTGATTGCCGAAAACGGCATTCCTGAAGAACTGATGCCATTTACAATAGGGTTTACAGGTTACGGTAATGTTTCGCAAGGCGCTCAGGAAATATGCGGATTGCTTCCTGTTAAGGAAATTTCTCCTGAAAAATTATTATCGCTCAAACACCGTAAAAAACTTCCAAATAATATTGTTTACAAAATAATCTTTAAGGAAGAACATCTTGCTGAACCAATTGAACAGGGAAATGAATTTGAATTACAAGACTATTATTCAAACCCGCATAAATATAAAGGTGTTTTCGAAAAATACATTCCTCACCTTTCAATGCTTATCAATTGTATGTACTGGGATAATAGGTATTCGCGGATTGTTACTAAAGAATATTTGAAAAAACTTTACAGTAAAGGAAGACCAAAGTTAAATGTAATAGGTGATGTAAGCTGCGACCCTGAAGGATCAGTAGAATGTACGATACCAACTAAAATCGAGGATCCTATTTACGTTTATGATCCAATTACTGATAAAATTAAAATGGGACATGAAGGAGAAGGAATACTTGAAATGGCTGTGGATATTCTTCCAAGCGAATTGCCACGCGATTCATCTAATGGATTCAGCGATGTACTTGTAAATTTTGTAAAACCAATAGCTATTGCTGATTTTGAAATGTCATACGAAGAACTTGATCTTCCGAAAGCGATAAAAAAAGCTTTAATATTGCATAAAGGAGAGTTGACTCCGCCTTATAAATACATTGAACAATTTTTGTAAACTAAATTTTTTTTAACTTAAATTAAAACGATATTATGAAAAAAGTGCTAATTCTCGGAGCAGGAATGGTTGTAAAACCAATAGTAAATTATTTGCTTGAAAATAATTATAAAGTAACCGTTGCCACCCGTACAAAATCAAAAGCCGATGAAATGATAGCCGGCAATAAAAATGGAACAGCTTTATCATGGACTGTTGATGATACCGAAACACTTAATAAACTGGTATCAGAACATGACCTTACTGTAAGCCTGTTACCTTATGCGTATCATGTAATGGTTGCTAAACTTTGCATTCAGCATAAGAAAAATATGATTACTACTTCTTATGTAAAACCCGAAATGCAGGCATTGGACAGTGAAGCCAAAAAAGCAGGAATCATAATTCTTAATGAGTGCGGGCTGGATCCGGGTATCGACCACATGTCGGCAATGCGTATCATTGACCATGTACATAAGAACGGCGGCAAGATTGAAGAATTTTATTCATTGTGTGGCGCATTACCCGCTCCCGAAGGCACTGACAACCCGTTTAAATATAAATTTTCTTGGAGCCCAAAAGGCGTGGTAATGGCAGGCAATAATGACGCAAAATATTTGAGACACGAAAAAAATATTGATGTTGACACAAAAGATTTATTTAAAAATCCATTCCGGGTAAATTTTAAAGATGTGGGATTGCTCGAAGTATATCCTAACCGCGACTCCATAATGTATATTGATATTTACGGTATTCCCGAAACAAAAACCATGTTCAGGGGAACATTCAGGTACAAGGGATGGTGCGAATCAATAGATGCAATGAAACAACTGAACCTTATTAGTTATGATAAATTTGACATGAGTGGTATGACTTATGCTGGCATGATTGCATCATTAATAAAAGCAAAAGATTCAAACAATATTAAATCAAAAGTTGCCGAATATCTTAAGATACCTGCCGGTTCACATGCAATAAATGCAATTGAATGGCTTGGATTATTTGAAAACAAAGCGATGAATCGTAATACAGACTCTCCTTTTGAAGTAACTTCCGACCTGATGATAGGTAAGATGGTTCTTGGTAAAAATGAACGCGATATGGTTGCAATGCAACATACATTTCTGGCAAGTTACCCTGACGCCTGCCTGCCGGCAAGGCAGGGGAAAAAGGAAGTTATCCGTTCAAGAATGCTTGATTTTGGAACATTAGCAACCGATACTTCAATAGCAAGAACAGTAGCTTTACCTGCTGCAATCGGCGTAAAAATGATACTCGAAAATAAAATCAATATTCATGGTGTTTTCAGACCTGTATTGCCTGCGATATACAACCCTATACTCGACGAACTTGAAACTATGAATATTAAAATGATTGAAGAATACGGACTTCCCTTATCGGAAAATATTTCATGAAGTAGTGCAATAACGAAAAAATGAAATAATGATTTGAGAACAGAGATTAACGATTTTTGATTTCTGGTTTTTTAATACTTCTAAAATCATAAATCAGTATTCCTTGCTCTTAGATCAAAAACAATATACATTATGGACAAAAACTAAATGATATATTGGCAGATGTAGAATGCGAAATGGTATATCAACCTTACATTTGATATACCATTATTTTTATAGGGCAGAATAAATTAAATAAAATCATAAATGGCAAAATTAGGTAAATGGCTTGGTGGCGGACTTGGCTGGGCTCTTGGCGGACCTATTGGAGCAATACTTGGGTTTATTGCAGGCTTCATGTATGATAACATGACTATTTCCAGTTTGCAAAACCAAACAAGACCTGATACTCTGAGAGGAGACTTCGGAGTAAGCCTTCTTATCTTGTCAGCAGCAGTTATGAAAGCTGACGGCAAAGTTTTAAAATCGGAGTTAGAATATGTAAAGACATTTTTTCTTAGGCAATATGGTCTTGCAGAAACACAACAACGTATGCTGATGTTACGCGGTATACTTAATCAGGAATTTTCTCTTCAGGATGTATGCGCGCAGATAAGGTATAACATGGAGATTCCATTGCGTTTGCAATTATTGCATTTCCTTTTTGGTATTTCAATGTCTGACGGACATGTTCATCCAAGTGAAATTAATGTTATTAGTTCGATAGCTTCTTATATGGGAATAAATCAAAAAGATTTTGAATCTATTAAAGCGATGTTTGTAAAAGATACAACAAGCGCATATAAGATACTTGAGATAACTCCTGATGCATCGGACGAAGAGGTAAAAAAAGCTTATCGGAAAATGGCTTTAAAATATCATCCTGATAAAGTAAGCCATCTTGGCGAAGATATTCAGAAAGCAGCAAAAGAAAAATTCCAACAACTAAATGCCGCTTATGAAGCGATAAAGAAAGAAAAAGGAATTTTTTGAGTAAAACTCAAAAATAATTCACAATTCCGAAATGGATTTTTGCTGAACGGAAATATATGGGATTGTTGAACTGCTTGCCTAGCGCATAACTCAAAGAAAATATTCCTGCTTTGGTTTCAAAAGAAACTCCGGCTCCAAAACCGTAAGGTGTGTCGTGAATAAATTTATTTACAGTTCTGCTTTCATAATAAGCCCCATTCCAGAAAGCAAACAGATATGAATTTTGCTCAAAAAGAAAACGCCATTCCAAAGTTGCAATATCGTAAAACGATGCAGTTATAGATTCTTCATCAAAGCCGCGTAGTGTTTTTAGCCCGCCAATACGGAACAATTCATTTTCAAACATATTCTCACTTTGAAGGTCTGCAGCATCCATTCCAAACTTTATTGCAGACTTTGAAAATAATGGAATATAAAAAGAAACAGACCCAGTAAAACGATATTGTGTTGAATTGAGTTTAATATTATTATAAAGTGCTTCGTTAAGGTCGGAGTTCTTTTTAATATGCTTGTTACCCGCGCTTCCAATGATATTTATTTCAAAACCTTTGCGTGGGTTAAGCAGGTAATCTAATTTTTGCATTTTATAATCAAGTCCGTACATAGTAGAATTTACATCAGCAAAATCAGGTAATACAGTGGCATATTTATATGCAGAAGTGCTGATTAGAGAAGAAGTTTTATTTTCAATAAATGCCTTGATATAATTGTTGCCGGTAAAATGATAACGTAAACCTAAATTTCGTTCTATGTTTAAATAAAGTGTATCATTCTTAAATAATTTAAAACTGATATCCGCTCCAAATGGAGTATTTAAAAGATAAGGGTAAACAAAGTTCATTTTAAGATCTTGCGTGGACTGCTTTAGCTTTCTCCAGTTAATATCGATCATCTCGCCTCTGTAAAAGGAATTTACCAGGCTTAGGTTTGCTTCACCGGTAAGCATAAGTTTCCCTGTAGTTTCGCTGTTTGGTAAAACGCCAAGAACTCCATCAAACTGGCTGTTTTTCTTCTTTTCAGCATAAATAACAATCTTAGCTTTTGTATCACTGAAAATAATATTGAAAGGCTTAGATTCTCTTAGAAATTGTAATTCTTTTATTTTTTTTGAAATTAGCGAAACCTTAGATTCATCATAAAGATCACCGGGTTTTATACCCAGGTATGTATATAAATAAATTTTAGATAATCTTGCTTTACCTTTCATTACCACGCTGTCTATTTCAATTTTTTTATTCTTTAAAACATTAATAGACGCAGTAAGATTACTATCTGAAAACACTAATGAATCAAGTTTTACGGAAGCAAAAGGATAGCCATTATTCTCACAATAAGAAAGAATGTTTTCATTAAGTTTTACCACATCCCTGAAATCAAGAGGTTTTCCCGTAAAGGTTTTTTCTTTATAACCCGCTTCCTGCAACAAAGCATTTTCAGCATTTCCCTTTTTTAATTTTACCCATGAATATTTTTTCCCTGTATTCAGGTAGGATTTCATTTCATTAGAATCAATTTTTATACTATCAAAAGTAGCAGCAATATATCCATCCTGCCACAGCGAAGTAATAAGATCATTTAATTCGGTTTTACAAGAAAGAGAATCTTTAAATTCTTTTTTAATGGGATATTTTTTCAAAATCGATTTCTGATTCTCACCAACTTTAATATTCAAATTGTATATCTGTTGAGAAAATATTTCAGAAATGATAAAGAAAGCAGGCATCAAAAGAAAAAATCTTTTATATTTAT
>CAINEZ010000538.1 GCA_903847905.1 uncultured Bacteroidota bacterium | reverse complement strand
CATTTTACTTTTCTTTGTCTTGACACAAAGAAAAGTAACAAAAAAAAAGTCAAGACTTACAGGTATTTTCTGTAAAAACTACGATTTGATTTTTCCCCCGAAAAAGAACTCATCCCGATGAAAAATCGGGATTCAAACAGCTTTTTCTTAGCTCTACCCATCGCTCAAAATAAAATCTTGTTTTACAACAAAAATCCCTGAATGTCAAATTTCCATTTCATAAATTTGACTTTATATATTTTTTACTTTTCCAACAATTTTGCAAATTGTTTTTTTAGCATTGATTATTCCAATCTTATTTTAAATTTTTTCGCACTCACTATAATAAAAAACAATGTCATACCTATCAATATCAGCAACTCTTTCCAGAAGTATGACAGTCCAATTCCTTTTAAAATAATAGCTTTAATTATTATTAAAAACCATTTTGCAGGAACAATATAACTCAGCCATTGCAGAACTAGCGGCATATTTTCAACAGGAAAAATAAATCCGGAAAGTAATATTACAGGTAATAATAATCCTGCAAACGAAATAAGCATAGCAGTCATTTGGCTGTTGCTTATGGTTGAAATGAAAACACCTAGCGATAAAGTAGTAATAATAAAAAGCAAACAAACCATAAGTAATAAAAAATAACTTCCCGCTATTTGCATTCCAAAAACAAACTTACCCAGAAGTATTATGGTTACTGCATTTATAAAAGCCAGAAATACATATGGTATTACTTTGCCTACAATTATTAGCGCAGGTTTTAAAGGCGAAACCAATAATACCTCCATCGTTCCTAATTCTTTTTCGCGGGCAATGGAAATTGATGTCATCATAGCTGAAACCAGCATAAGCAAAAGTGTTATAATACCGGGAATGAACATGAAAACACTTTTCATTTCAGGATTGTAGTACATAAGTGCCTGTGGTTTTATCTGAAACGGTATTTTTTGTTCGCCTAATAATTCCATCTGGTAATTATTAATAATTGCATTTGTATAATTTACAATAAGGTTAGCATTGTTGGGATCGGAAGCATCAGCGATAAGTTGAATTCCCGCGGTTCCATCTTTTTTCAGCTTTTTAGCAAAATTTTCTTCGAAAATAATTACCTCTTTAATTTTTCCGGTTCTGAAATTAGGTTCAATATCACTTACGGAATTTAGATTTACATTCAATTTAAAATATCCTGATGAAATAATTTTCTGAGTTAACTTAGTAGTAATTTCATCTTTTGATTGATCAAGAATAGCAATGTGCGCATCTTTTAAATCGGTATTTATGGCGTAACCAAAAAGCATTATCTGAGCAATAGGCATGCCGAATAAAACAATAACCGAACGGTAATCGCGGAAGATATGATAGAATTCTTTTTTTACAAAACCGAAAAATCTTTTCATGCCGAAATATTATTTTTAATTCCTGCTTTAAAAAAACGAATTGCTGACATCAGTAAAGGAATACCCATGGCCAGATAAAATGTAAACATATATTCCTTATTAATAATATTTAATTTTCGCAAAGTGATTCCAACAGTAATCATGATTAACATAAGTAAATAACTTCTGAAATTAAAGAATGAAAAAAAACATGGGTTATCCACTTTTAGAAGAGATATGCGTGTAATATGTTTTTTAGAGATCATTGCAAAAAGAACAAAATAGAAACCTATTCCGCAAACAATTCCCAAAGTTATTTCAAGCAAAAGGTGATGATGAATATTAAAAAGAGGAACTAAAGCTTTTCCTATTAAAATACAACCCGCAATACTCCATACAAAGCCGGCCACAAAAAGGAGCGTCCTTTTTCTAACAGCAGGTTTAAATTTTTCTAACAGGTTCATGGTAATATTTTGAATAGATTAAATAAATTTTATTATTTAGGGTATAGGGGAATAGGGTATAAAGGTATAATTGAATAAGCAGATAAAGAAATATGGATATCCCCTATATCCCTTATATCATATACCATATTCCTATTTTTCTTTTTTAACATTTTATTATATTTCTATCTCTTTTTTATTTCTTGCGATTTTCAAAAACACATCATTCATTGTACTTGCATTAAATTCTTTTTTCAATCTTTCGGGTTTGTCAAGTGCTTCAATGCGTCCGTCAACCATTATGGAAACACGATTGCAATATTCGGCTTCATCCATATAGTGAGTTGTAATAAATACGGTAACGCCATCATCAGCTGCTTCATAAATCATTTCCCAGAATTGTCTTCGTGTTATAGGATCAACGCCACTTGTAGGCTCATCAAGAAAAATTATTTTAGGTTCATGGATCAATGCAACAGAAAATGCCAGCTTTTGTTTCCACCCAAGTGGTAATGATTTCAATAATGTTTTTTTTACTTCTGCTAATCCAAGCTTTTCTATCATCAAATCGGAACGCTCTTTGATTTTTTTATTTGAAAGCCCATATATTCCTGCATAAAATCTAATATTTTCGATTGGCGTCAGATCTTCATAAAGCGAAAACCGTTGACTCATATAACCGATATTTTTTTTAATTTCTTCTCTTTGCTTATAAACATCAAAACCGGCAATTTTTACTTCGCCGGAAGTTGGTTTAGACAAGCCGCAAAGAATTTTCATAGCCGTAGTTTTCCCAGCGCCATTAGCTCCAAGAAAACCGAAAATCTCGCCTTTGTCAACATCAAAAGTCAGATTATCGTTGGCAATAAAGCTTCCAAACTTTTTAACCAGATTTTTGACTTCGATTATTTTTTCAATATTGTTCATTTTTTTACCACTAAGGCACTAAGAACACTAAGGTTCACTAAGAAATTTTTTCATCACACCGATTTACCGCTTCCCCACTTCTCCTGTTCAGGCTGATTAATGTCAGGCTGAGTTTATCGAAGCCTCATTGAAACGTATCGAAGTTCATAATTTTTTTCTCATCAAATCCATAAAGCAATCTTCAATTGTTGGTTCTGTTTCCTGCATTATTATATCACTAAACCCTTCTGAAATTAATTGTTTCGTGAATTCGTTTTTTAAAACATTCTCTTTAAAAATTACATGCAAAAATTCTCCGAAAGGATAAACAACTTCTGTAATGTCTGATTTTTCAAGTGTTTTAAGAAGTCTGTAAATATCGGATGATTTAATTTCAAATAATTTTTTGTCAAATGATTTAATTATATTTCTGGGTTTTTCAATTGAAAGTATGCGCCCTTCCTGCATCAGCGCAACACGGTCGCAAAGGCTTGCCTCATCCATATACGGTGTTGAAACCAAAATAGTAATTCCCGAATTCTTGAGACGAATGAGCATTTCCCAAAATTCTTTTCGCGAAACTGCATCTACACCTGTTGTCGGTTCATCTAAAAATAAAACAACCGGCTTGTGAATCATTGCACATGAAAGTGCAAGCTTTTGTTTCATACCACCGGAAAGCTTACCCGCGAGACGATCTTTAAATGGCTCAATTTGCGAGTATATATCTTTTACAAGATGATAATTTTCTTTTATTGTTGTCCCGAAAATTGTTGCAAAAAATTCAAGGTTTTCTTCAACAGAAAGATCCTGGTATAAAGAAAATCTTCCGGGCATATATCCTACAATATTTCTTATTTCCCGGTAATCCTTTACCACATCAAATCCCTCAACACTGGCAGATCCTTTAGAAGGAAGTAACAACGTGGTTAAAATGCGAAACAAAGACGTTTTGCCGGCTCCATCAGGACCAATAATTCCAAACAATTCACCTTTTTCAACTGAGAAAGAAATATCGGATAAAGCTTTTACTTTACCATAATTTTTTTCTACACTATCTACAATAACCGCAAACATTAACTCTGGGAGATTTATAATTTTAATATTTTTTCTTATTTACTCATTCTGTCATTCATTCTGCATTTTATATCTTTTATCTTTTTTACCACTAAGAACACTGAGAACACTGAGGTTCACTAAGAAATTTTATATTTTATCATTCAGTAATTCCATCATTCACCCATTCCCCGATTCTCCGATTCTCCAATTCTCCGATTCATTTTTTTTCAATTCAATAATTAACTCATTCCATCATTCAATAATTCTCTTATTCATTCTGCATTTTATATCTTTTATCTTTTTTACCACTAAGGACACTGAGAACACGGAGGTTCACTAAGAAATTTTATATTTTATCATTCAGTAATTCCATCATTCTCTCATTCCCCGATTCATTTTTTTTCAATTCAATAATTAACTCATTCCATCATTCAATAATTCTCTTATTCATTCTGCATTTTATATCTTTT
>CAINEZ010000537.1 GCA_903847905.1 uncultured Bacteroidota bacterium | reverse complement strand
CCTTTATTATCAAGGGTTTTGGAGGGTGTTGCAAAAAAGTGCGGAAAACAGGATAATTTTTCAAAATGAACATTTATTACTAACTTTTTACTTTTCCCCTATTTCCAATATCTATTAATATCAACCTGCCTGCCTGCATGGTAGGCAAGTATCTCAATATCCTTTTGCCTTTTTTCAATGTCATTCATTGTCTATTAGTTTATTGTTTATTTTTTCGTTATTGGTTATCGGGACTTGGGGCTTTTCCCTTCTCGTTTTTCACTTTGTTCTTGGGGCTTGTGGCTTGGATTTTTGACCTTGCCTTTTCCTTTACTTTTCATCCTTTTTATAAAAAATCAATATTTATTGTCCATCAATAACCATTCATATATTGGAATAATTTCAATAGTTTTTCCTTCCACTTCTATTTTTTGTTTTTCGTTTAAAGAAATTATTAAAAGTTTTTTTGGATTTAGTTCTATTGATGCTTGCGCTAAAGAGCGAATTTCTCGTTTAAATGTTTTTTCATTTTCAAGGTTATAACAAACCTGTATTAATTCTTCTACACTATGATTTTTATAAATAACGAAATCAATCTCTATGCTCTTTTTGTAATAAAATAAATCAAAATTTTCAATTGATTTACGACGATATAATTCCAATAGTACTAAGTTTTCATATAGGAATCCGATGTTTTGCGAAAAATTATCACTAAAAGCTGTGGCAAAAGCTGTATCAATTAAATAAGACTTTCTGCATTTAAGACTTTCGGGTTTTTTATAAGAAAATTTCGGCAATGTAATAATCAAATACGCTTCTTCAAGATATGAAACATAATTCTTTGCTGTGTGTTCGCTACCTAAATTAAATATTTTTTTAATTCGATTATAGCTTATTTCGCGCGAAAAATTATTTACCAGAAACATGGCTATATCTTTGAAAGTCTGCTTGTGTTTTATGTTATATCTAAATAAAATATCGCGGGTAACAATTGAATTAAATAAATCGGCAGCATATTGAGTAGTTTTAGCTCCTTTAACTATTTCAGGAAATCCTCCATTTTTTAGATACTCATCAAAATACCCTTTTAATAATCCTTTATTTTTAGTAGTAAGCGGATGGGGATCAAATTTCTTGAATTTTAAAAATTCCTCAAAAGAAAAAGGGAATAACTCAGTATTATTATACCTTCCTGTAAGATGTGAAGCTAATTCGCTGCTCAATAATTTAGAATTAGAGCCGGTAATTATCAAGCGCAGCCCTATTCTTTGCAGCCTATTTACAAATAAATGCCAACCATCAACATTTTGTATTTCATCTAAAAACACATATTCAACATTTTCATAAACTTGGTAAATTGATTCAAGAATTTCGTTTAAATCAGATGAAGAGAGGTTGATTAAGCGTTCGTCATCGAAATTAACATAAGCATATTTCGTTTTTTCCAGCGCCCGATGAGCTAATGTAGATTTGCCTGAACGACGGACTCCTGTTATAATTTGAATAAGAGAACTTTCCTTATCAATAAACGATTCCGACTTACGATAAACCCAACCCTTAGAGCGAAACAAAGCTTTTTCTTCTCTTTGGTCTATAATAATTTGCAAAAATGAATGTTTCATACATTTTTATTTTTACAAATATATGAATTATTCGCAATGCAATGCTAATAAATTTAAAATTATTCGCAATAGAATATGGATATTTGTATTTTTTTGACACTTTTTCCTAACGCTCCCTTTTGCCCCGTCGCCATTTTCTCCCTTTCGCTCCCTCGCCCTTTCTCACATTCCCAATATCCCAATATCGAAATATCAATCAATATCAACCAATATCTCAATATCCTTTTGCTTTTTTTAATGTCATTCATTGTCTATTAGTTTATTGTTTATTTTTTGGTTTTTGGTTTTTGTTTCTTGGGGCTTAGGGCTCATGCCTTTTCACTTTTTACAAATATACCACTGAGACACTTAGAACACTATCCCGATAGCTATCGGGACACTAAGAAATATTAATTATGCATTTACTATTTCCCTAATTCGCCATTTTCCTATTTCACTAACTTCCCAATTTTACTTTTTCACTTTTCACTTTCTTTCCATCCTTTTTATAAAAAAAATAGCGAACTGTTAGGGTGTGTGGTAACGGATAACTACAATGCCTGCTGAGCCACTACCACCATTTATCGAGGCGTATTTGGATACTTGACCGCCACCGCCACCTGAACCAGGACTCGTTGCTGCGGCTCCTATTGTTGAGCCCCCACCGCCACTACCTCCCCCACCAATTCCCCCGTTAGATGTATATGATATTACGTTACCACCCCCACCGCCGGCCGCGTAATATGTGGAAGTTCCGGTTATGGATGATGTAGCCCCTGACCCGCCATCGCCTCCACGATTACTAGCTCCTGGACTCCCTGCGCTGCCTTTGCCTCCTCCTCCTCCTCCGGCATAATTAGCATCACTACCTGAATGATATCCGTTACCCCCATTATTCCCATAATCTGTATTTTCGGCATAACCTCCAGTTTCAACTTCCTGAGCATTGCTACCCCCGCCTCCGCCGCTGCCCCCATTATTACCACAACTATAAGAAGCATATCCTCCACCTGCATAATTACCCGCTGCGCCACCTCCTATTGCTGTTATAGTTGAAAAAATAGAAGAATTTCCGTAATTCTTTACAGAAGTAGCAGTTGCTCCGCTACCCCCACCACCTACAGTAACAGTGTATTCGCCAAATGGTACAGAAAACCCTGTTCCTGTTTTGAATTGTCCGGCTCCGCCGCCACCGCCACCCTTCCATCCGCCACCTCCACCACCGCCAACAACGAGGTAATCAACACTTATACCACAAGCGCCAACGCTAAATGTGCCTGTGGATGTAAAAGTGTGAACGGTATATCCACCAGAATACGATGGCGATGACCGTGGATTCAAACCATTTATATCAGTATAGGTTATTGTTGCACCTGTTGATGTTGGCGCAGTACAAGCAGCAGTTACCGTTACCGATACAGATTGTGTGGCTGTACAGCCATTGTTATTAATAATAGTCATTGTTCCTGAATAGTCGCCTATAGCAGTGCCAGCTGGAATGTCAATTGTAGTAATAGATCCGCCACCTGATACGAAAGTATATACGGTATTATCCTGCTCAGTAATGCCCGCAGTAGTCCAGTCTATACTAAAAGAGGTAGGATTATTAGTTGTTGCCGTATAAGCCAGCGAGGTAGTTTGTTCGCCGGCGCTATAATTTACAGAGGCAGCCGCTCCGTTGGTAGTAATGGTTGGTAAAGCATTTACCGTTACAGCATAATTGGCAGATACGGTACCATCGCCGCAGGTATTATTTCCTTTAACGTTCAGGTTGCCTGAATTTGCTGAAAAATCTATGGTTATTGAATTTGAGGTTTCATTGTGTATTGTAGCGTCGCCTCCTGAATATGTCCATACATAAGAAGTTGCATTTAAAATAGCCGGAATGGAATATGCTACTCCTGTTGCTCCTTGACAAACTCCTGTAGGTCCTGTTATGGCTGAGGGAGTTGGCGGTGGGTATTCCAGCCTATACCATGAAGTATTATTATAATATTCGGTATTGCTAACTAAGTATATATAACGAATTGTTTCTGTAGTGCATTAGTAATAACACGGATAATCTTAACATCTCTATTTTTTTTGAATAACATTTTGACTTTCTTCTCATTCTTGCCAAAAAATGTCTAAATAAACTGT
>CAINEZ010000536.1 GCA_903847905.1 uncultured Bacteroidota bacterium | reverse complement strand
GCTATGGCTGATGGTATTTCAGAATTATTAAAGAACACTAAAAATGGTATTTATAATTTTAAAGGTATGACAGGAAAAAATATTGATGATTTTCAGTTATCTTTATTCCCTGATTAAAAATTTTGAGGAAACTTCAGTAAAAAGTAATTATTAAAACACCAAAACATGAAAACAAAATTACAATTTAAAATGATGATTATTTGCGCCGCCTCTATGCTTAATGCATTTACAGGACAGGCGCAGCAATGCACACAATGGCAGGTGATTATTAACACCAATTTTACCAACGAGCTTTATGCCGTTGATTTTGTATCTGCCACCGAAGGTTGGGCGGTAGGTTACGACCGCTCTATAACTCACACTGTAACTGGTGGAACTGTATGGCTCGACCAAGTGAATCCAACCACACAAACATTTAGAGATATTGATTTTATTGATAGAAATCATGGTTTTGCAGTTGGCGAAACCGGAACAATAATCAAAACAACCAATGGTTCTACATGGCAGCAGTTAAACAGTGGTGTTACTGCAAACCTTACTTCAGTTTGTTTTGTTGATACACTTACAGGTTGGGCTGTTGGGGATGCCGGAACAGTATTGCATACAGCTGACGGAGGTGTTACATGGCAATTACAAAATATAACTACAACAGCAGTTTTGCATAAAATATTTTTTATTAACGCAAATACCGGCTGGATAGCATGTGAAGCGGGTGATGTTGCATACACTACTAATGGTGGACAGAATTGGACTGTTGTACAACCTGCAGGGGCGCTTTACAAGTCAATTTATTTTATAAACAGTAATACCGGTTGGTTAGTTGGCGACGGTGGTAAAATCTTACGTAGTGATGACGGGGGACATACATGGAATATTCAGCATACAAGTTCTGATTATTTATTCGATGTTAAATTTATTAACGATACTACAGGTTGGGCTATAGGGTATGCGGGTGTAATGCTTCATACTACTGATGGCGGCACCACGTGGGTAACAGATACAGCGCTCGTAACATACGATCTGAACGAAATGAGTTTTTATAAAAATGATTTAGGCGAAACTTATGCTTGGATTGGCGGGGGTTCCAGTTCAATGCTCCGTAATGTACTTTCACTGGTTTGCATTCCTGCTTCAGCTTGGTCACAGCAAACCAGCCCTGTGTCAACAGTTCAAAAATCAATATTTTTCCTTGACAGCCTGAATGGTTGGTGTGCAGGAAAACTGGGTGTGATTCTTCATACAATAAACGGAGGTGATACGTGGACTCAGCAAAGCACAGGTATGACCTACTGGCTGAATAGTATTTTCTTTACCGATTTACTGCATGGTTGGGCTGTAGGATTGGGCGGACATATAATTAATACTGTTGATGGAGGCACTACATGGCAAGATATGACCAGTAACTCTACTGTTGATTTGTATGGTGTTTATTTTACAAATATGATTAATGGCTGGGCTGTTGGAGGAAACGGAACCATAATGCATACATCTGACGGTATTACATGGGCTGCGCAAAACAGCACCGTGTCTGTAATTCTACAATCGGTACAATTTATCAATGCCGATACAGGATGGGTAGCAGGTGGTTCGGGCAGAATCCTTAAAACAACCGATGGTGGAATTACCTGGGCACAGCAAGCAAAAGGTGGAGGAGGTGATGATCTTTATAGCTTATGCTTTACTGATGCACAAAACGGATGGGCAGTTGGGAAAAATTGTAAAATATTAAATACTATAAATGGGGGTACAACTTGGAATGTTCAAACCAATGCTGTTGCAGGAGACCTCTTTAGTGTTGATTTCGTAGATAACCTTCATGGATGCGCTGTTGGTGATAATGGCGTAATAATCATTACCAGTAACGGAGGAACAACTTGGGCACCTACTTATAGTGGAACAACTCAGTTTCTTTACAGTGTTACCTTTACAGATATTAATAATGGATGGGCAGCCGGTGGCGATATTATGAATAGCATCTGTATAATTTTGCATACTGGCACTGGTAGCGGAGAGCCTATTATCACTGACAATTCCTGTTTAAATGTACCTAATACCTCCGGCATTTCTGCCTACCCCAATCCTTTTGAAAGCATCTTGCAGATTGCGTTTCCTGAAACCTTGAATTTAGATGGAGGAACTTTGCTGATAGCGGATTTGTCAGGGAGAATTATTTATAATACCCCCATCACAAATGCAACTCGCAAGGTTATTTGGAATGGAAACGATAATTCTGGAAACGAAATCAAATCAGGCTTATACATAATTAAAATTCAATCAGGTTCACTATATTATATATCGAAACTAATAAAATTATAACAACTATTAAAATTTTTTTTACTACTGTACACTTTTATTAAAATCCAGTAAACACGGGCATTTTGGAACGTGTTTAATTTGATAAATCAAGTACCTTATAAACTTGCTTAATCCATTTAGTACTCCATCTAATACTTCTAATCCTTTTCTAAAG
>CAINEZ010000535.1 GCA_903847905.1 uncultured Bacteroidota bacterium | reverse complement strand
CTTTAGAAAAGGATTAGAAGTATTAGATGGAGTACTAAATGGATTAAGCAAGTTTATAAGGTACTTGATTTATCAAATTAAACACGTTCCAAAATGCCCGTGTTTACTGGATTTTAATAAAAGTGTACAGTAGTAAAAAAATGGGATTAAGATTAAGTTGACAAGATATAAGTTATAAGAAAGGCATATGGGGGTATAAGGGATATTTCTATTACCGCTATACCTCTATACCCTTATTCCTTCAAGGTATAGTGCATAAGCTCTTCATAGAGATTCTTCTGGCAAAGTTTGAGAATTCATGAAAAACTTACCTTTTCTTTTTAGCAAACCACAATTTTACTTAATTGTTGAAGGAAAAAATACTTTTTGAGGGAAGACTAGAAGACTAATTAAAAAACTTTTCAAGCATATTTTAAATCACATGTTTTTGAAAAAACAATGCTCCAATATTGATTGTAGTTTTTTATGTATGTTTTTTATTTATACAAAATAAAAAATATTTTGCTAATTCTACGCGCTTTATTTCTTTACCAATCCTAATTTAATTTATTTATAATAGTAATAGTTCCAGTTATTGGATTTAAATAATCCACAAATGTTATTACGTAAAAATAAACCCCATCATTATAATTTTCTCCATTCCAGTTATTTTGGTAATTTGAACTTTCATAAACTTTCTTACCCCAACGATTGAAAATTTGGAGCAATGTGTTAGGATAATCTTCCAGTCCTTTTATAACAAAATAATCATTATAACCATCATTGTTTGGAGTAATAACATTAGGAATAGTAATTTCACATAATTTCCCTGTAACTATTATAGTATCTATAACAGAACTACAACCGGTTTTTAATACAGTAATAATATTCGGACCAATATTACCGTTCGGACTATATGTAATTGAAGATGTTGTATCACCTCCAGGGTTCCATAAGTAAGTGAATTCAGGGGATTCGTTAGATTGAGTTGCAAATAATTGCACTGAACGCTGAATGCAAATAGTAGTATCCCCAATATTTACAACAGGAGTAGGAATTACTTTTACATATATTGTATCTTTATCGAAGCAGGAAGAGACTGAGCCCGATTGAACTTCAACATAATAATTTCCTGAATTTACTACATTAATTGTTTGAGTAGTTGCGCCCGTAGACCAGGTATAAATATAATTTGTACCCGATCCTGCATCTAGAATAATGCCTGTTTCAACGCAGGTGTCAGGTCCGAAAGACACAATGGGATGAGTAACAAAAGACACATTAATTGTATCGCTTCCTATGCATCCGCTTGCATTTATTGCTGCTACCCAATATGTACCGGAAGCGCCAACAGAATAGGCTTGGTTTGTAGAACCATCTTGCCATAAATAAGAAGAGAAACCTGATCCGGCATCAAGAGTCAAAGGTTGTCCGTAACATAATACAAAGTCATTGCCAAGGTTTACAGAAGGATTCTGAATATATAAATTAATTGAATCAATACCAGTACAGCCCGAGCTGTTAGTTACCGTAACAGAATACATACCACTATTAGTAGCGTTAATTGAAGAAGAAGTGTTACCGGTGTTCCAAAGATAGGAGGAGTAGCCTGTTCCTGCATCAAAACTTATTTGATTGCCTGAACAAATAGAAGTATCGTTTCCTAAATTTAAAGAGATTACAGAGGTTGTTGTAATAATATGCTGTATAGTGTCAAAATAACATTTATTATAAAATATTATTAAAGAAACAATATAATTACCTGTGTCAGAAAAAGAATGTTGTGGATTAAACAAATTACTATAGTTGTTAGTACCGGACAAAGTATTACCAAAATTCCAAGACAATGAGTCATAGCTGCCATTAGGAGAAGGCAAAAAATTAAATGTTGAACAGTTTACTTGTGAATATGTAAAATCATTAGCATGATAATCAAATAATCCCTGGTGAAAAGAAGGTAGTCCGCTCATACTTAAAGTACCTGGTGCCAGAGTAACTCCAATATTTGAATAATTGCATCCAGTACCAAGCACATTCGGATTATTAATAACGCTAATATAATTTTTGCTTCCTCTCGCTAGATATATTTTACCATTAGGTCCTAGCTGCAAAGCGCCGTAATCATAATTACCAGTAACGGAGGAGGAAATAGTTTGAAAGGAATTATTAGTAAGATCAATTTGATAAAGGTAATTAGTTCCCCAAAAAGAACTAGCATAAAGAATACTGTCATTAGGCGAAAATTCAAGCCCATAAGCGCCTGACCAATTATTAAATAATACAGGATTGGAAATAACCCCTGTAGTATTGTTGAAGTCGTATAATTCAACACGAATGTCAGGATTAAAAGAAATTGCAGTAGCAAGTTTATTTCCTTTGTGAGAAGCTTTCATATAACCAATCATGTTGTTATGAACGGGACCAATATTAGTATTGACAGGGGGATTAATACCAGTTGAAGTAACAAGATAAGCCATAAATTTATTTGTGTTGTATTCGTGAAATAGCACCCAAACATCAAAACCATTTTGATGAACAACTGAAGTGATTTTTTCGGTTGCGGGATAGTAAATAAAGGTATTCTTTGACGACATTATTACATCTCCAAGTCCTCCATTTAAAGTCATATCAACAATGGAATAATATAAAGTAAGATCGACTTGCCCTGAATGATAAAAAATATAGAACTGCATGCAGTTACCGGGCTTTCTGACAATAAGCGTTTGTGTAGAGGAAGTATTTCCGCTTAAACCGTTGCCATTGGGCATGGGCGAATGGTTTTTGTTCCACACGGTAATACCATCAGTATAGAATAGCAGATCTCCATAATTATCACAAATTACCGAGCAACCTTCAACATTATTGATTTGACCATTAGAAAGAGCGACAGGATTTCCACTTACAAATTTCAATCCTGCATGAGCTCCAAAATACCAGATATTGGTTTGAATTGGTTGTGAAAAAGTTAAGTGAATATTAATAATTATAAAAAAGATAAATAAAATGAGTTTATATTTCATGAAATTAATTCTTAGATTGTTTTATAATCTGTTAAAAAGTATTATACCCTGTTCCAATATATGAAATGTCAGAATAAGAAATATCTTGATTAATGAGAAAACAAGCTATTGAATAACTTTCAGAATATTCTAATTTATCTTTAATATAGCCAAATAACCAATGAATCTCGCTAATAAATAAAATAGTTTTTTATAAGTTCCCGAGCCAATATTGCACTAATGTTACTTACCGCCATGAGGAACTTCCGGATATTCGAGACAAATAAAACATATTTTCATTTGATTACATGTCAAGTTTCACAAGGTTGTTTATGAT
>CAINEZ010000534.1 GCA_903847905.1 uncultured Bacteroidota bacterium | reverse complement strand
GGTAATAAAATATTGACATAAAATTATGATGAAAGAAAAATACGTTAATCCGTTTACAGACTTTGGTTTTAAAAAGTTATTTGGTGAAGAAGTCAATAAAGACTTATTGATTGACTTTCTCAATAATCTTTTGGTTGATGAACAACAAATAAAAGACTTGACCTATCTTAAAAACGAACATATAAGTTCATCCGACACCGAACGCAAAGCTATATTTGACCTGTACTGCGAGAATGAACGAGGCGAAAAATTCATTGTTGAATTACAGAAAGCAAAACAAAACTTCTTTAAAGACAGAAGCGTTTATTATTCTACATTTCCAATACAGGAACAAGCAAAACAAGGAAAGTGGAACTTTGAATTAAAAGCTGTTTATACGATTGGGATTTTGGATTTCATTTTTGATGATCATAAAAATGAACCTGAAAAGTTAGTGCATAAAATAAAACTTTCCGACATTGAAAAGAACACCGTGTTTTATGAAAAGCTTACATACATTTATCTTGAAATGCCTAAATTCATTAAAACAGAAGAAGAACTAAAAACTAAGTTTGATAAATGGCTTTATGTGCTTAAACATTTACCGGATTTGCAGGATAGACCAAAAGCGTTACAAGAACGTATTTTTGAAAAACTTTTTAAAACGGCGGAAATAGCCAAATTCACTCAAAAGGAACGTTTAGAATATGAGGATAGTTTGAAATATTATAGAGACTTGAGAAACGTAATTGATACCGCAGTAAGCGAAAAGGTATTAATTATTGCTAAGCAAATGAAAAAAGACCGTGAGCCGATTGAAAAGATTATAAAATATACCGGACTTTCAAAAGAAGAAATTGAAAAGTTGAAATAAAAGAAGTATCCTGAAAATCCTTTAAAGAATAGGGAAGATAATTAATATTTAATTAAAATACAGGAGGATATCATGAAAAATATCAGTATTTTATGGAAAAGGCGTCTTTTTTTGATGCTCTTGATTTTAACTGCTATTTATTCCCGCGCTCAGGGATATAACTTTACGCAGATGACTAATCCCGATCCAAACAATAATAGCTTAAAAGCTATTTGGGCCAGCGATGCCAGTCATATCTTTGCCGGCGGTGGCGCCGGAACGATATTGAAGTTCGACGGTTTAGCCTGGAATTTAATGGCCACGCCAGTTACCCAAATGATTCAGAGCCTTTGGGGAACTTCAGCTTCGAATATCTGGGCTTGCGGCGGTGGCGGCCTTTTGCTCCATTATGACGGCAATGCCTGGGCTAAAATTACTGTCCCATCCGTTAATATTTTTTATAAGATATTCGGGTTCTCGGCTACTAATATTTATGCCTGCGGCGCTAATGGTACTTTTTATCATTATAATGGAATATCCTGGACGGCAATTGCGAGCGGTTATTCTGGCATTGATTTCTATTCTATGTACGGGTCCGGATCAAGCGATCTTTATATAGTCGGAAACGAGAATACCGGGGCTTACACTGGTAAAATATTGCATTACGATGGAAGCGCTTTTACACCGGAGAAAGATATAACGGATGCTTCACTGCTGGATATCTGGTCAGCCGATTATATAAATTATTATGTTAGCGGTGGCAATGCTATTTATAGTTATGATAAAAATAGCAACGACTTTTCAACGGTCTTTAATGAGGGCGACAATACCTGCATTTATGGCCTCAATGCTAATCTTATAATGACAGGCAGCATCAACAGCCATATTTCCTTATATAATGGTATTTGGCAGGACATCAATAATACCTATAGTATTATATACGGCATCTGCGCCCCGGGAAATAGCACGGCTAACGTATATCTGGTTGGCGGGGGAGGGTTAATTCTCCACGTCGACATGACCAGCGGCATAAATGAAAGCGCCGAAGCCAACACTCATTTCTAGGTATTTCCCAATCCAGTCGCAGATAATATTACAATTGAAAACATTTCTTTTAATAATAAGGATGAAATGATTTCAATATATAATGTACAGGGGCAATTACTCATACAGCAACCTATGCTGCATACCAAAACCAATATTGATATTTCACAGCTTGCAAAAGGATTGTATGTTGTAGAAGTGAAAATGGGAAAAGGGATAAGGTTGGAGAAATTTGTAAAAGAATAAAACTATTTAAAGCTATTAACTCATTTTATTAAAATTTGTTTTTGTATAATTGTAAAAACTAATGTCATAATGTTTTTTATGTGGACTTTTCTAAAAGATGCACATGACCAGATAATATCTATCACCTCAGTTATTACTGCTATTATAGCATCATTAGGGATAATTGCTACCTATATAACTATAAAAAGAGTAAAAAGGAAAAATTTGACAAACGTTTTATTAATTGTTATTGATGATGGACAATCTGATGAACATAAATGGTATGTGACTTTTTATTCCTACAACCTGAAATATTCAGTGAGGTCTCTTTCAATTGAATTTGCAAATGAGTTTAAATATATTAACGATCCATCTGAAGATAATAAAAAAGACAAAAAATTAAAGTTTCGTCAAAATACAGTCAATAAATTAACATATTATAATATTTCAAATAATGATAAATTTACTATTTGTTTAAGAATACCTAAAGTCTTGTCAGCGGAATATTTAGAAAACATGAATGGATTTAAATGTTTTACAAAATATTTTACTACTGTACACTTTTATTAAAATCCAGTAAACACGGGCATTTTGGAACGTGTTTAATTTGATAAATCAAGTACCTTATAAACTTGCTTAATCCATTTAGTACTCCATCTAATACTTCTAATCCTTTTCTAAAG
>CAINEZ010000533.1 GCA_903847905.1 uncultured Bacteroidota bacterium | reverse complement strand
TTATATTAAACTATAATTTACAAATGAAAAAAATATCTTTTTTAATTTTCCCAATGTTGTTTCCACTGTTTTTACAGTCACAGATTTCAGGACTGGAGAATAATTTGATGAGTCAAAATACAACAAAACATTTTAACTTTCATCTAAACAGTTTGAAACCTCAACAAAATAATATTACTTTTTCATTGAGGGATACTTCTCATAATAAGTATGGAAATTTACTTAATGATGATTCTGCCTATAATAAAAAGTATCCGATATGGGAACCTGCTTTAGATGTTGTAGGATTTAACGCCTTAACATGGATTTATGACAGATATATACTAAATGCTGATTATTCAAGGATAAGTATTAGTACTTGGAAGCGCAACTTTACAATAGGGTGGGCATGGGATAACGACAGGTTTGGTATTAATTTCATTGGTCATCCTGCAAGTGGAGCCATGTGTTTCAATACAGCGCGGACAAGCGGATACAATTTTGTTGAGTCGTTTCCTTTTGCAGTTGGCGGCAGTTTGATGTGGAAATATTTTGGCGAAAACTCAATTCCTTCTTATAATGATGTTATCAATACATCAGTTAACGGACTAATATTAGGAGAAATACTTTACAGGATAAGTTCAAATATTCTGGATGATACAAAAAGGGGTTCGCAGAGAGCGTTCCGTGAAATCTTTGCCGGAATAATTGATCCGGTAAGAGGAATCAACAGGCTTATACAGGGAAAAACGTTTACAGTTACATCAAAAGAAGTTTATCAGAAAGAGCCGCTTAACATTGAATTAACCTGCGGCGTACAAAAAATAAATGACGGTACGAGTTTCGGGACAGGGAATTTAAGTGAATTAATAAGATTAAACCTTGTTTACGGCGACCCATTTGAAAAAAGAAAAAGAAAGCCTTTTGATTACTTCGAAAATAAAATTGTTATAGATAATGGGGCTGGTAATAAAATACTTGATAATATATCGGCTTATGGGCTTCTATTTGGTAAAAATGTTCAAGCCGGTAAAATGGAAATGCTTATTGGCGGATTTCAACATTATGATTATTTCAACAATAATATTTTTGAACTTGGTAATATTACATTCAGCGGCGGAGTGATTTCTAAATTGCCGATAGGAATGAAATCATTTCTTTACACAAACCTGCACATAGGCATTGTTCCCTTTGGCGGGTATAGTACCAAATTCGGACCTGATACTTCAAAATTCAGAAATTACAATTTTGGAGGAGGAATGGGCGCCAAGTTTGAAAGCACTCTTGATATTTGCAATTTTGTAAATATTACATTATCGGCTTATTATTACGGAATGAGGACTTATGCAGGAACCCAGGGAGATAATTTAATCGGACTTATCGAACCTAAAATTTTATTTAAAGTTTATAAAAACCTGAATTTAGGTTTTGAATATTTTTTATATACAAATGACAGGTACTCTGAAAAATTTTCTGATTTCGATATAAAAAGTTCTGAACAGAAAGTTATATTAATTTATAAGTTCAGAAGTTAAGATATCTGAATTGTAAAAGATAAATAAACAAATAAAATAAATTATAATGAAAAAAATATTTCTTTTATTGATTGCACTGTCGGTCGTTTGCGGGAATTCACTTACCGCACAAAACGTGGATTCACTTACCGTGCAACACAAGTATAACTTTCATGAATTTATTTATGAAGGCGGTAAATATTTATTACAGCCGGTAAAATGGAAAGGAAAAGATTGGTTAAAATTCGGTCTTGTTGCCGCTGGAACATTTGGTGTTTATCAATTCGATAAACAAATTTATAAAGTTGCACTCGACAATCCCGGGTATTCCAAAAGCGCTGTTTTATTTACAGGAAAACAATGGGGCGGGTTCTTCTTTTCTCCTGCATTAACATTGGGTCTCTACCTTCATGGTGTTATTGCCGGCAATAATACAACAAAAAAAATAGGATTTGAGCTTGCACAGGCAGTGCTTTATTCAGAAGTTGTTTCTTTTCCAATGAAAGGAATAGCAGGTAGGTCAAGGCCAAAGTTCAATCATGGACCATCTGCTTTTCATTCCTTTACTTCCATGGCTGACAGTCCCCGTAATTCGTTCCCTGCAGGTCATGTGGACTGTGCATTCGCAGTGTCAACGGTTCTTTCAAGAAATATAAATTCAGAGTTTTTTAAAATTTTGGTTTATGCACCGGCTGTAGTTTGTGCTGCTGAACGCATATATCAGGGTGACCACTGGGCTTCAGATTGCTTTTTCGGAGCTGCACTTGGAACATTTGCCGGAAACTTTGTGGTAAATCTGCACGAAAAGAAAGATTCCAGAGTGCAGGTTTCTTCAGTTTATCCTTTTCAAATGACTATTAGGTTGGATTGAATTTAATTTAATTAATTCAAGTTGCTACTTATAATATTAACAATTGATTATTGATAAATATATTAAAAAGAGCAAAGTCTATCAACGGAAATTTCCGATAATGGTAGTTATAACCAAACCATACCAGAACCATGATAGACAATGCCAT
>CAINEZ010000532.1 GCA_903847905.1 uncultured Bacteroidota bacterium | reverse complement strand
TAATAAAAGATTTAATAAATTACAATTTATTATTGACAGTAAATCGAAATGCGAAATTGAATTATATCCTGATTTTATAGTAAGTAATAAAAAATAAAAGCACAAATAAAACAGTCAAAGAAGGTTTAACCGCAAATAAACAGAATCAAAATCAATAAATGAAAAAAAGATATATTATTTGGAATAAATATTCATTACTTAAATTCTTTGAAACATTAAAAAGATGACCCCCGTAGAATACAGAAATCATCTTTTGATAAGCCAGACGTAGCTTTTAACTGTGTCTACTAAATAGGGTACACATCTTGCATCGGACTTAATTTTAAAACTTATTACAATTTTACTTATTCCTTTACAAGCTTCTTAACTACCATTCCTTCTTCCGTTTTTACTTTTACATAATACATCCCGCCTGCAAAACCAGAAATATCAATATTAATCTTTGTTCGCAGCATCGGTTGTTGTATTAATAATTGTCCTTGTATATTATAAATTGAAATCATTTCATCTTTATTATTCAAAGAAGTATTTTCAATTGTAATATTATCGTTTGCAGGGTTTGGGTAAATATGAATGTTATTATTATCCGATAAATCGGACAACCCTGTAACAGCAATATAAAGAACATTTGATGTATCCGAAATACATCCGTTAATATCAGTTACTATGCTGTAATAATTTCCTGTATCGGTAGGAGTATAGGTTTGTGATATTGCCCCTGTTATTATTACGTTATTATAAAACCACTGGTTTCCTGAAGATGCATTTGAACTCAAATCATTGCCAACCTGAGAAATTACAGGAGTCTGAGGCAATGAATGCACCACAACATTAATTGTTGCTCTTGGACTTTCACAATTATTTATAGTCTGTGTTACATAATATGATGTTGTTCCTATTGAGGCAGTTGATGGAGTCGGCGCAATAGATGAGCCCGTACCACCTGCGGGTATTGTGTACCATAACAAATTGTTTCCTGTTGCCGTAAGCTGTAATGCTGTTGCGTTTTGACAATAAGTAACAGTTGCAGTTACTGATGGCGCTGCAGGAGTGGCATTAGTTATAACGTTTATTTGCGAGCGTGAACTTTCACAAGTATTTACCGTTTGCGAAACATAATATGAAACTGTGCCTGCACTTGTTGTTGTTGGCGTTGGGGCTGTTGAACTGCCTGTGCCTCCTGTTGCTGTTGAGTACCAAAGCAGATTACTACCTGTTGCCGTAAGCTGTGATGCTGTTGCGTTTTGACAATAAGTAACAGTTGCGGTTACTGATGGCGATGCAGGAGTGGCATTTACCATTACTGTATTGCTTGCCGTACCGTTGCAACCTGCTGTAGTGCCGGTAACCGTATAGGTAGTTGTAGAAGCAGGAGTTACTGTTACGGGGTTTGCGGTTCCCAGACCATTGCTCCATGAATATGTGCTTGCTCCGCTTGCAGTTAAAGTCGTTGAAGCCCCTGTACAAATGGGGTTCCCCGATGCTGAAATGCTGACGGTTGGCAGAGAGTTTACTGTCATGGTAATTGCATTTGAAGATACAGGGGAATCTATTACACAAGTCGCATTAGATGACAGTACACAGGTTATTATATCGCCATTTGCAAGAGTTGTTGATGTGTATGTTGAATTTGTCGCTCCTGAAATATCGTTTCCATTCTTTTTCCACTGATAGCTTGGCAAAGTTCCGCCATTTTGTACAGTTGCTGTAAAAGTAACTGCAGTACCTGCACAAATAGGGACTGATGGATTTGCTGTGATATTTACACTTGCATTTACAGAAAGGGTTACTGTTACAGTAGTGCTTGCACAAGTACTATGACCACAACTATTTTCTGCCCGTAAATAATAAGTATAGGTGCCTGCTTGGGATATATTTACATAATAATCAGTTCCTGTACCCACTTGGGTGCCACCGCAAGAACCGGTATACCATACCCACTGACCATTATAAGGTGAATATGACGGATTTTGACCCAAACCTCCAAGATCAACTGTCGCTGTTGATGATGAACATACATTTGGAGTGGTATTGTCAATACTAGTCGGGGCAGGTGGAATAGGGGTGACGGTTAAAGTTGCTGTATTGCTTGTCTGTCCATAAGCACTTGAACAATTGGTTATATTACAATGATAACTGCCTGCCGTTGAAGTCACCAAAGTAGAATTATTACCAACCACTGACCCGCTTCCATTAATCCAAAAATAACTTAAAGGTGGTGTTCCATTGCCTGCCACAGTAAATGTTGCCGAAGTTCCGCTACACACTGTTTGACTTTGCGGTTGCGTGGTTACTGCCGTAATTCCCGTGCATGGATTTGTAATTTGAAAATAATAAGGCGATGCATTATTGCTTACACAATTGCCGCAACTGACATTTGCTTGCATATTCCAGCGATATGATCCTCCTGAGCTTAAAATACCGGAAGGGACAGTATAACTTGTTCCTGAAGTAGCGCAATTATTATCTAAAACAAGCGTATTTGAACTCATATCTCTGATATAAACGCCATAATTTGTTGCCCCTGCAACAGCATTCCATGATAAAGTCGGAGTAGTTGTAGTAATTGTTGTGCCCGGCGAAGAACTTGTTCCTGGTGATATTAATGTTGGAGTTATACCGGTTAATGCGCAAGTTGCTGTAGAAAAATGATAAAAATCTCCGGTAGTAAATCCTCCGGAACTACTGGGATAATAAAAACTGACAGGCTCATGATGTCTGTTATTTGTATGGGCATCTAAAGCGGGTGTGCCTGATACAACATTAATAGTCGCATGTTCGTATGGGGAGGTGGGATCGCCATCACCATCATTTGTCCATGTGCCAAATATTGCAACATCACCTTGAACAAACCATGAAGGGTAGCTACTGGTCAAATGTGAGTGTGTGCAACCCTGATAATTAATTAAATTTGAATTTAAGTTGTCACAGGAGGAAATGCACCCATATCCGTCTGCATAACCGCCGCCACTGAGGCTTAGACCCCCATTGATTAAACATTGAGAAACAAAATAAGCACAATCATTGCCGCTGTTATAATATGTTTGGCTATATGCAGGATTCGGAGCATTCCACCATGTGTCGGCATAACTTGCGGCAGCAGCGGGACTATATGACTTTATATCTTTTAAATTTGATTTAGGTGTGAAAGATATATTGCAATTTTTCAAAATCAATGAAGCTCTTTCGCTAACCAATATTTCTGTATCATCTAATTTGCTTTTGATTAATTTAATTGCGTTATCTGTGCCAATATAAGCAAGTCCGCGCAAGGCAGCCATGCGGATATATTTATCACCGTCTGCTAATTTAGATTTCAAAACAGGGTACGCTTCTTTGAAATAGCCCAATTCGGCGAAAATGATTGCGGCATCCACAGAAACATAAGAGTTAGTATCTGACAAATCTGTTTTAAGTTTTTCAGTCGCTTCATTCGTTGCCAAATCAAGATAACCAAGGTGCGTATCCAAAATGATATTTCTGTCGCCTGATTTTCCAAGATATTCCAATGTTTTAAAACATTCTGTTTTTTCGCCTAAAAAAGCAAGAGCCAATGCAACTTCCAACTTTAATTTATAGTCTTCCGTTTTTAACGCTTGAATTAAAACCGGAATAGAATTCGTGGAATTAAGGCAATGTAATGCTTTTGCACAATTATATTTCACTTCATTCGAGGGATCATTTAAAAGCATTTCTTCTATTTGGTTGACATAAGTGTTAGAAGGGAAATAACTTAAAATATTAACAGCATTAAGCCTTGTTTGTTCATCAGGGCTATTTAAATCTTTTCCTGTTCTTGTAAGATCAACTTTTCCGTTCAATTTAATTTGTTTTGCATTTATTAATTCTTGTCCCGCTTTTTTATCCTGCTCCAAAGAATATAGATTTGTTGCGGGATTTTTAATCCATTCTTTATCTGTTTTAACCTGACCTAATCCGCTCAGCCCCGCAAGAGCCAATGCGAGCAATAAAATAATTTTTGTTTTCATATTTTTAAAATTTTTATTTATTTTTTCCTACTCATAAGGCTTTTCGGTTTTGCCCCGTTTTTTGAGTGGTTTCCGGTCTCCACTGTTTTTATTATTCTTTATGAAACTATTAAGAAGTATCACTGAAAACTTTATTTTCAATTTTAATTCAGCATGAATTGTGGCATTAACAAAGCATTCCAATTAGACCGCTTAAAAGACCAATGGATAATAGCAACCTTCCTAAAATCATACCTGCCTCGTTCATCGGATAAGCCGATAAAAAGATTGATATTCCAATAATAGCTATAATAGTTCCTCCTATTTTTAAAATTTTTGAAAGCGTATTATGATCTCCCTTTTCACTATTTATTGATTTAAATGAAAACATTTTTTTGATTTTTTCCTTGATAATTGGAAAAGGACGCGATTGATTAACATTAGATTTCTTTACAGTATTTGGAGTATAGAATTTTGGTTCATTTTTTATTAAAAGGATTTCATTATCAATGGATGCAGTTAAATTAGAATCATCTTCATTATTGCTAATTCTATTATTCGTAATGGCGGCAGTTTGGCTGACAACCCTTGTATCTGATTTTGCTTTTTCGCTTTTTTCAGAGGTATTTATATTATTTTTATTACTCTTTGTTGCGTCCAAATTAACATAGTACCCATGTCGATAATGTCTTTTTACTATGTTTATTGATGCAGTTTTGCACGAAGCTATAACTAGGGAAATAAACAATATTCCCAATACTGCTAATGATAACGATTTTAAATTTTTCATAATTTTATTTTTTATAGGATTACACATTTTTTTTCTTATTTATCTTCAGGTTTTTTTATTCCTAAAATGTCTATACAGTTAATTGCCTCCATAATTTTATTAGTGTTTTTTTCTTCTATTTCATAAGTCTGTTGCTTACTGCCATTATCATAGGTTACCCTTATTTTCTTTACAGGTATGGTTTTAAGTTTTGACCATGTAGTATCATTGGCTGAATAAAACTGCCAGAAATCTTTACAATCATCCCTGTAAGCCATTTCGATTTTATTGTTTAAAGCAATGACTTCTCCATTTTGAAGCAATAAACTAATTGATGATAAATCATTAAAACTATAACCGCTATTACAAATGGTAATCATCGTTAGTAAAAAATTATCTCCATTAATATTACATGCTGATACACTTATAAATTTTTTGCACCACAACCCTGTTGCTCCTCCTGTTTCTGGTGGAGCAATTTTCTTTTCAAAATAAATTTCCTGTAGTTTAGTTCTAACGTCTTTTTTTTTAGTGAATTCATCAACTGAATTTTTAGAGTATTTACAATCACTTTTATTTTGCGCTTGTATAAGACTACTCACAAATAGAAGCACTAAAACTTTTATTAGTATGCTCCTGATTTTTTTCGTGTTTTTCTTCATGATCTGTTTCCTCCATTTTTTAGTTAAACATTTTTATTTGGCAAACATAAAAAAAATAATTCAAACCCGACATATATGTCGGGTTAATTTTATTTAAAACCGTGAGATTTGTTTTTTATTTAAAATAGAAAAATGACTTCTCAATTGGAAAAGGACAATCTCAAACTTTTGGCAAATAGGATAAAGAAATTACGCAAAGAGAAGGGGATTAAGCAATATGATTTTGATGTTAATGTAAGAACTATTCAAAGAATAGAAAACTTAAAAGATAGCTTCAATCCAACATATCTAACCTTACTTAAAATATCTGATACTTTAGGGATAAGCGTTTCTGAATTACTTGATTTTTCTGAAGAAAAAAAGAAAACAAAATAAAAACCCGTCCCGCACACATGATGCGGGATCGGGTTTGTTGTCATTTTGAAACTTACTCCAAAGTACCTTCATCCGCAAAACTGTAATACTTCTCATCGGAAGTAATAATAATATGATCAAGCAACTTTATTTCAAGCAGGATGCCTGATGTTCTGATGGACTTTGTTATTGTTATGTCGCATTGACTTGGCTGAAGATTCCCTGATGGATGATTATGCGAAAGCACTATCCCGCTACTATTGGTCTGAAGAGCTAAAGCAAATACAATCTTTGGATCAACTACCGTTCCTGCCGTACCTCCGATACTAAGTTTAATCCATCCCAGGATAGCATTAGCCCTGTTAAGCAAAAGCAAAAAGAACTGTTCCTGGTATTCAATGGTGTCTTTATCGTAAAGGGGATACAAGGCATTAAATGAATCTTTGGAATTTGTAATCTTTACTTTATTCTTTTGCTTGCTTCTGTATGCCACTTTTATTTCTGCCAGTTCCGGACTTGTTTCAAAATGATTCAACTTGATTTTTTCTAATGATTTTGCTCCCATTTTTATTTATTTTTAAATTTATTTTCTCGTTTATTTCTTTCGGGTAAAGAACAATTACGAGGGGAGCATAACATCCTGAAATTTGAAAGGCAAGGGAAGAGGAAATGATATATAAATCTGTAAATACAGAGGTTTTTAATTGATACCATTGTTATAATTGAGAACTGTGGAAAACTCATTGACCTGAAATAGAAATATGCTATCATATAAGTGTGCTTGTGGGGCGTCAGCCCTATTCGGCTAATACATAAGCTGAAGGCAAGCATAACAAAGAAACCGCCAGTGAAGCGGTTTTTTTGCTTTTAATCTTCTTCTGGGTTACCTTTCATTGTAGTGAAAAATTTAATATCTCTGTATTTATTAGTAACCCAAGCCGGCACTACGCTCCAGAAATGAACAGTTCCATTATCACCAATTTTTCTTAAAATCACTTTTATTTTCCTGCCTTCAATAATTGCAATTACTCCCCAATATTTAACAGGCCTGCTTTTCCTGACTTTTTTCTTAAAGTTTTTTACTTCAAATTCTTTTATTGTTTCTTCAAACTCTTGGTAAGTAGTAGATTTTTCAATTAATTTTTTAGCTAACGGCAATAATTTAAATCGTAACATTTGAGATGTTTTTTCTCTTTCTGATCTCGCTTTTTTAAATACTATATGATTAAAGCCTTCTGAATTAAAATAAACATGGTTGTCAAAGACAGGAGAATATATTCTCCTGATTTCATTATAAAATTTCTGTGCATCTTCTTTTAACTTTTCATAATTTGATAAATCCTCCATGCAAGAAGTTTATAATATTTTTTATTTTAAATCAATGAGGAAAATTGAAATGCTTTTTTAATAAACATTTTTCCCCTTGACTTTAAAACAGGGAAGGATATATACTTAATGTGTTAATGTCGAATTAAAAATTTAATTATAAGTTCCATATCCCGAAAGGGATCAATCGTTAAAACGGTTTGATGCGAGGATGGATCTTTTGGTATTGCTTATTCCTTTTTTTAGGGTAATATACAAAATATCATATCAGCAATGATATGATATCCCTGAAAGGGGATTATATCCTTGTCCCATAAAGGCAGGTGATAGCCAGAAGCTCACTGACTCGCATCAGTGGGCTTTTTGGTTTTATGATGTATAAAAGGTTTAATGATGGGTATGAAAAATATTTTGCCTTCCTTGAACAAAAAGGCAGGAATAAGAAAACGATAGACGAGCATAAGCGTATGCTTTGCTATATTTTTCCAAAAGAATTTCAAAATAAAAAATTGAAAAATCTTTTGAGAACAGATGTCGCATTACTGGAAGAAGCAGGACGAAATCACGGTGTTCATGGACCAACAAGGGCGGTGGTAGCCTTCAGGCGATATCTTGATTTTCTACAGACGGATTGCAATATAAAACTTCCATTTTATTGGCGTGATGTTAAAGTACCTATCATTAAAGAAAAAGAACAACCTGTTTTTGAAGATTACGAACTGGCAACGCTCTTTCAAATAATGGAAACAACAGAATCAGGGAGCGTGCATGGTCGCCGAATGTCCTGGACTATGCAGGCATTTTTTGAAACGCTTTTCGGAACAGGTTTAAGAATGCACGAAGCTTTATCTCTCAAACTTTCACAATATGATGAAATAAAAGATTCAGGTAAAACAAAAATCTTGCGTAAAGGAAAAAAGGAAAGGGAAGTTTCTTTTTCTGACCGTGCAATTGAAAAACTGAATAAATATATAGAAAAGCGCAACGACAGATCGGATGCAATGTTTGTTAATTCATGCGGTGAGCCACTTATTGAAGCGACAGCAAAAAGTTATTTTCAGAGATTAAGGATAAAGTTAAGAGAAGCGGGTTATGAAGAAATCGCAAAGAAATTAAAAAGTCATACATTTCGAAGAACTCTTGCTACATATCTTTTAGAACACGGAGCTGATATAAAAGCTGTGCAATCAGTAATGGATCATGAATCAGAACGAACTACCATCAGGCACTATATAAGAGTAAATAAACGCAGAGCCCAGATTATTCATCGCTCTATTCTTTCAAAAATTCCTTTTGATGAACTGGCGAAACGTTATAAAGAAATTAATGGCAGAGCTATGGTGCGAACAACTTCAAACGGCGGGCAGTGGATGTCTCTTGATGAGCAGGCTTCTGAAGAACTTGCATCTCTTATGAAACCTGACTTGAATATTACTACGAAAAACAAAAGTCCTCTTTTGCAAATGTATCAGATGCTGGGTAAGTTATTAATGCAGGGAAATAGTTAGAAAACAACAAAGAAATTACTGATAAAAATCTATTATAGAATCATTATTATTTATCCACATCTACTGCTAACAAGCATTGACAATGATTGGGTATTTGATTATTATAGTAT
>CAINEZ010000531.1 GCA_903847905.1 uncultured Bacteroidota bacterium | reverse complement strand
TATATTGAAAAAGGGAAAGATGGTTTTACTTTAGAAAATATATGGAAAAATGTAACTAAATATTTTATGCGGGTGCTTGGAGCATCAATAGTGAGCGGGCTTGTGATAATTGCAGGAACAATAATGTGCATTATACCAGGTATATATCTCGGCATATCGCTTTCACTGTTAATAGTCATAATTATTTTTGAAGATAAATCATTTGGAGCAGCTTTTTCGAGAAGTTTTAAACTGGCGAACTATCACTGGTGGTGGATACTTCTTCTTATTATAGTAGTTTATGCTATCATTTACGTTGTAAGCCTGATATTCGCAATTCCCCAAATGATAATTACTTTAACATACCAAATGCATTCTCTTAATCCTTCATTAGATATTCCTGATTCTATAAAATACCTGATGGCAGCAGTTACCATTATTTCAACTTTTGTTACAACCTTGCTTTCAGTAATAATTTATGTAGCTCTTTCTTTTGAATATTTCAATATTATTGAAAAAAAGGAAAGTCCTTCATTATTGAATAAAATTGAAGAAATGGAAAACAATTAAATCAAAAAGTGAATAAAAGTTCTATCTATATCATCTTTTTCATCCTTTTATTCATGACTGTTTCAAGGGTATTTTCCATTCCTTTGAAAACTGATTCTACAAGAGTGCATGCTGCTGTTCCTTCTGAAAGTAAAATAAACTCATACAAAAGCGACAGCGATTTTAATTACGAAACCGATGTTGTCCCCTCTGACTCTATTTTTAACAGGATATTGAACTGGATAGGTCATTTTATTGATATGTTATTTAGTAATAGAGGGATTGCGCCATTTATCAGGTATGGGATTATTGCAGTCCTTATCATTTTTCTTGTTGTGCGTTTGATGAACGTAAAAGCACAGTCGCTTTTTTATAAGAACCGAAAGCAAAAATCATTACTCATTCACCAGGAAGAGTTGGAAATAATGGAATCAAACCTTGATAAAGCAATAGAGAAGGAAATATCCAATGGAAACTTTCGTGTCGCTGTCCGTTTCATGTACCTGAAATTATTGAAGAACCTAAACAACAAAGAATATATACATCTCAACATAAATAAAACAAATTACGATTACCAAAATGAAATGAAAGATATTTCATTCGCAGATGATTTCAGGAAATTAAGCCGTGTATTCGAGTTCGTATGGTACGGGGATTTTAATGTTGAAAAAGAAATTTTCGGTAACATTCATAATGATTTTAATTCTATTTTTTCAAAACTAAATGGGTAGGAAAAACCGAATATTTATTTTTCTCGTTGCCGGCTTGTTCATACTGCTGGTGATACTTGAAGGCACACGCAAAAAGCCTGTAAACTGGCAATACAGCTTTAGCAGTAAAGATAAAATTCCTTACGGATCATATTTGCTAAAAGATATTTTAAAGAGTGTTCACCCTGGCTCAAAGTTTATAGATAATTACGATGAACTATTTTTATATACCCGATATAATCCTTCTCCTGAAAAATCAGCTTTTATTTTTATCACAAAATATTTTTCTCTCGATAAATTCGATCTCGACGAACTTCTTTCATTTGCAAAAAAAGGCAATGATATTTTTATTTCAGCCGAAGGATTTAGTAAAAATATTTACGATACATTGAATTTTAATTATATTTATAAATGGGAACATCCTTTAGACAGTAACAGGTTCACTCAATTAAATTTCACAAATCCAGGATTGATTAGCAATTCGGGTTATCGTGTAAACTCCGATTTTGCTAAATTCAGAATCACTTCATTCGACACTTCAAAAACAATAATTTTAGGAACTGATAAAAATAATGAAGCCGATTTCATCAAAATACAGAACGGCAAAGGAAATATCTTCATCAGTTTAACGCCTTTCCTTTTTACAAATTACAATATCCTTTATGGTAATTATAAATACACTTTTGCTGCATTGTCGTATCTTAGAGAAGATACAATAATATGGGATGAATTTTACAAACCAAACAAACCTGTGATCAGGTCCCCGCTTAGATATATTCTTTCGCAATCAGCATTAAAAGCAGCCTATTATTTATTGCTGATAACTATATTGATTTACCTGTTCTTTAAAGGCAAACGAAAACAACGTATAATTCCGATAATGCAGCCTCCGCAAAATATGTCGCTTGAATTTGCAAGAACATTGGGACAGCTCTACTTTAACAATGGAAATAACAAGGATATTGCATTAAAGAAATTTAGTTTCTTTTGCGATTATGTGAGGAATAAATTCTACATTAAAAACATTACCGAAGATAGTGAATTTTACATGCAACTGGCCGAAAGATCGGGTGTGGATATTGAAACGGTAACTAATATTTTCAAATATTCAAATGTTATAAAAGCTCAGGCTCGTACCTTTGACGAAGACCTGGTATATTTTAATTCAATGATTGAAGAATTTTATAATAAAACCAAATAACTATGGAAGAAATTTTCGAACCACGTATTGATTTGACAGAACTGAACAACACAGTGAAAAAAATCAAAGAAGAAATCGGGAAGGTAATAATCGGTCAGCAACAGATGATCGATCTTTTTATTATCGCCATATTATCCGATGGTCATGTGCTGGTGGAAGGCGTCCCCGGTATTGCTAAAACACTTACTGCAAAACTTGTTGCAAAAACCCTGTCGGTTGATTTTTCAAGAATTCAGTTCACTCCCGACCTTATGCCTTCGGATATATTGGGAACATCCATTTTCAACCCTTCTTCAATATCCTTCGAATTCAAGAAAGGTCCTGTGTTTTCAAATATCATACTGATAGATGAAATCAATCGTTCGCCTGCAAAAACACAATCAGCTTTGTTCGAGGTAATGGAAGAAAGACAGATAACAATTGACGGGAATACATACTCCATGAAAAAGCCATTCCTGGTTTTTGCAACTCAGAACCCTCTTGAACATGAAGGCACATATCGTTTGCCCGAAGCCCAGCTCGACAGGTTCATTTTTAAGATAGATGTCGGTTATCCAAATCTTGAAGAAGAAATGAAGATACTGCAATCGAATAATGAACGTAAAGGGAAAAAAGAAATGGATGAAGTTTCGCCAGTGATGAGCATTGAACAATTATTGCGTTACCAGGAATTAGTAAAACAGGTATTGATAGAAGATAACATAAAAATGTTTATAGCCCAGATAGTGAACAAAACAAGGCAAAATGGGTCGCTATACCTTGGCGCCTCACCTCGCGCATCAATTAATATCATGAATGCATCAAAGTCATTCGCGGCAATGAAAGGAAGAGATTTTGTAACTCCTGATGATATCAGGGAAATAGTTCCACATGTGCTGAAACACCGTATAATTCTTACGCCTGAAAAGGAAATGGAAGGAAAAACCACGAATGATATAATTGAAGAAATTATAAGTAATGTTGAAGTACCAAGATAAGTAAGCGCTTAAAGTTAAATACAGTTGAAAAACATCAAATCGTTATACATAAGCAATCGTTTTTATTTCTGCATACTTGCAAATGTCCTTGCTTTTATTTTAGGATATTTTTACCCGCCACTGGTTTCGGCTGCAAGGTATATGACACTTGCATTTTCTGTGCTTTGCCTTATCGATATTACGCTTTTGTATTCTATAAAGAATGGCATTGAAGGTTATCGTGATACACCCGAAAAACTTTCAAATGGTGATCAGAACAAAGTTTCTATATCGTTGAACAATAATTACCGGTTCGACGTAAACCTTGAGATCATTGATGAAATACCATTCCAGTTCCAGATCAGGGATTTCTTATTTAAATCAAAGATTTCCTCAGGTGCAGAAAAACATTTTTATTATTCATTGAAACCCGTGGAAAGAGGAGTTTATCTTTTTGGGAAACTTCGCATTTATGCAAGTACTGATCTGAATTTTTTCAGCAGAAGATTTATTATACATAAAGAAGCTGAAGTACCGGTATATCCATCATTTCTTCAGATGAGAAAATATGAATTGCTGGCAATATCTAACAGGCTGACGGAAGCAGGCATTAAAAAGATAAGAAGTATTGGGCGCAACATGGAGTTCGACCAGATACGCAAATACAATACTGATGATGACTACAGGACAATAAACTGGAAAGCTACAGCGCATAAAGGAGAACTTATGGTAAACCAATATGAGCAGGAGCGTTCACAGCAAGTATATAGCCTTATTGACATGGGACGCGTGATGAAAATGCCTTTCGAAGGAATGACACTGCTTGATTATGCAATCAATGCGAGCCTTGTAATTTCAAACATTGCTTTACTAAAACATGATAAAGCCGGGCTGCTAACATTTTCAGTTACCGTTGAAACATTCCTGCAGGCTGACAGGAAAAAGATACAGATTAAAAAAATACAGGAACTTTTATACAAACAGCAAACTAATTTTTCGGAATCAAATTATGAATTGCTTTACATTAAAGTCAAGCGAAACATAAGCCAGAGAAGCCTGTTATTGCTATATACAAATTTTGAAAGCATGACATCAATGCAGCGACAACTGGGCTTTTTGAAACTTCTTGCACAAAGCCATTTACTTGTTGTTATATTCTTTGTAAATACCGAGATACAGGAATTGCTCTCAGAACAAACCCCCAACCTTGAAGATATTTATATAAAAACAATTGCGGAAAAGATTTCCCTTGAAAAAAAGAAGATAGTAAAAGAACTCAATAAAAACGGCATCCACAGCATACTCACCGAGCCAAAAAATCTTTCAGCAAACACTATAAATAAATATCTCGAACTGAAATCGCTTGGTTTAATATAAACCGCATAATCGTAATGTATATACAATTATGAATCCTGCTAAAGTTACAAAAAGCATGATAATACAAAGCTTCCGGATAATTGACATCGGGTAAAAATAATAAACAATCCAACAGATTAAAGTTATTGTTAATGGTAAAACATTAAAATTTTCTTTTATCGCTTTCGCAAAATTAAAATGGACAATATCGTATGCAGCCCTGGTAATGCCACACAAAGGACAACCAATACCAAATAATCTTTTATGGATACATATAGAATTTGATTCATTATATATCCAGCCTGAAGGTAAATGAAAAATAATAAAAAGAATCGTGATAAAAAGAATTATTAAAAATATCTCCTGTTTAAGTTTTTTGGGATATTGTTTTTTCATTGAGCAAGCTAAAAGCGCCTTATCATAAGCCGTTATAAAATATATAAAGGACTCTATCTAATTTGAATCAGTTAGAGGTTTCACTTTTATTGCGGCAGCATTCTTTTTATTTTTCAATTCAAAATCCCAAACTAATGTATTTAGTAAGAATGAGGAAGGGATCATTCCATTTTTTACAATTATTTTTTTAAAAAGACTACTGTATTCAATGGGTTTTGGATAGATGAAATAAATTGATAGAATGCAGGATAATCTTCTTTTGAAACGATGGTTTGCGGAATAAATATTTTGCGGTAAACTGTCAGTTTCCCGTCTTCCATTAAGGCAGCAATAGAAAAAGACATTTCTCCATCATCTGATTTGAATGTTTTTTCAATTTTATCTTGAGGTTTTATTACAGTATAATCCTTCATCAAATTATCAAAAACATATTTTTCAGTTACACTGATTGTACTATTAATTTGATAGGGTGTTTCGCGTTCTTTGCCGTTGAGTTGTATGTCTATTTTTTTTGTTTCAGGAAGTTGCATATAGAGAAAATTATCCTGAGGAGTATAGAAATTGTCAATATGAGCAATAAATTTTATTTTCAGGTTTGCTTCCAGGTTTTGGATATCAATAAATTCAGGACCTTCCACAACCGAGATGGATTTATCTGCTATGTTTGAGGTGAACCAAATTTTTCGGTTTTTTTCTGTTTCATCTTTAAATTGAGCTCTGATATTGTAATCCTCCTCACCCTTATATTCTTTATCGGATATAGCTTTTGCCGTGAAATCATCATTTAAATGAATGTTTACTTCCGATTTCATTAGGTCTTTGGTGTCAAAATTATAATTAAGAATTTGGGTTGGATTATCATCAGTAAGTAAATATGCTTTTTCAATACCGGCATAGCCAAAAGGAGCATTTTTCATTGAAAGATCAATAATAGTATTGTTATAAAACGCACAAATACCCTGAATAAAATCTCTGCAGGGAATTTCCTTTATTTCTTTGACCTTAGTTTCGGTAAGGGCAAAAACAGGTTTTACTTCAACGCCGGCAAATTTTGCTAAGGCAATGAATAAAGCTGTTAATTCCTTGCTGCTGCCATAACGCTGTTCCAGCAGTTTTTCAGGTGTTTGCGGGAAAAAATCATCGTCGGACAATGAATACTTGAAAAGAAAGTTTTTTTGAATATAGTCGTAAATAAGATGAAGTTTGGTTTCATTATTGTCTTTACTGGTTGCAAGCTCAGGCATTAATTTTTTTATATTATCTGTTTCGTAATTTACGGATTTGAATTGTTTGAATAGTTGAGGTAAAGTTTCGTTCCAGCTGGCTTGTGTTGAATAGAACACAGGCATTCCGATAATCCACAACGAGGGTTTGTTATTTTCGTCTTTTATTAGTGGAATATTATCGGCAGACCATTGATATAAAATATTGTCGTCTTTAATAGTTTTTGTAAGTTTAATTTTATTTTCGTTAAAGCGATAATTTAAGGTTATTGATTTTGGAATAGTAATAGTGAGTTCCTTGTGCAGAAAAGGATTTTCTTCCTGAAAGTCTTCGATACCGGAGAAAAAAGTTCTTCCACTTCCGTTAATAGTGTAGTCTAATATAATAAAATCATTGGGCTCAACAGCAGGTAAATTGATAACAGTTTCTCGTTGGTTAATATATTCAGGAGAATACATGGTCATGTATGTGCCGTTATCATGTGTGGCTTCTTTAGGCAGAGGAATTTCTTTTTCGTCGCGAACAGAAAAGCAATTTCCGATGGTTACTTTTTCGAAATTGGCATTATATGTAATCTTGAAATCAGAGTATTCTATTTTCCCTTTGTAGTTCAGAATTTTCTTAATAAAGTAAATATGTTTGGCGTAGGAGCCGTCTTTTTGAATAGTAATATCTATCTTCGTGAAGACATTGATGGCTGAGGCTTCGGGAAATTTATCCAACCCCGGAACATTTTTTATTAGGTTTTTATAATCTTGTCCTGTAACGGTAAGAATAAAAAATGAACATATAATGGTTATTATCTTTTTCATTGAAATATTTTTTTAATGTTATTAAATTTGACCAATGATGTACAATTTCCCCAGTTTCTCTAACTGTGAAAGCTTTTGTTTTAACAGTATGTAATCTTCCTGGTTAAAGTGAATCTTGTTAACTTTTAAGTTGATTTTGGCATTTACTTGTTTGTTGTCTTGCGAAAGTGTTTCATTACCTGTTAAAGTAAAACCAAGATAGTCCAAGTTGAAATCTTTCGGCATAGAAGCATTTATAATGGGTGTGCTTAATTTCAGGTTTTCTTCAATGTCCACGCTGAAAGTGTTAGAGAGTTTAAAAGGATAATTTCTTTCGGATAAACTAAATGCATCCATTTCCCAATCATAGATAAAAGAGAGAGAGAGTTTTGAGGCTTCAAAAGGAATATATAAATATTTTTCATTCTTTTCGATATAAGAAGAGATGGTAAAATTAGCTACCATTACAATATTACTGTCTTTATTTTCTGGGTTGGAAATGGAGTAATCTGTCAACATAGCTGCCGGATTAATTTTAGCAATGGTATGTTGTAATTTTTCCTTGCGTTTGTTTGGTGATGATTCCATGAGTTGTCCACGAATATAAGTGTCTGCTAATCCGGAAAAATTAATGGTCATAACACCGGATGTATTATTGTCTTTATCTACCGTTAAGTCAATATTTATCTTGGTATTGTTTCGTTCAGGATCCGATATAGGAACAACCTGCAGGTCAGCGCCTTTTTCCCTGGCAATAATGTAGGTGCAATCTTCTTCGTATTGCGGGAAATAATCTTTTGAAGTCTCGTTTGTAGGATCTAAGATGTGAAGAGGATTCCCATTTTTATCATAAGTAACCGCAATGGCATGATTAAACCACATTACCGGAGCTTTAGTATTAAGCTGGTAGCCAACGGAAATTAAAATGGGATCGCAGGGAATTTTTGCTTCACGTAACATAGCAACAAGCAAAGCTGCTTTGTCGCGGCAAACCCCGCCACGGGTTTCAAAAGTATAAGTTACATCGTGTGGTTCAAATCCAGGACGGTTTTTTTCTTTGTCAACACCAAGGTAACGGATATTCTGTGCTGCCCAATAAAATATTTTTTGGGTTTTTTCCTCATCATTTTTGCAACCTTTTGTCAGTTCTGCAACCATATCTTTTATTGCCTTATTAACCTTCAGGTGGTTTTTAACCAACCCGTAATACCATTTGGAAATATCTTCCCATTTATCAACTGTAGTAAGCATTATGTAATAGCCGAAACGGTCAAGCTCATCCATGTTAGGTTCGTAAATAATTTCCGGAATATAATTAAATGAACAAGTGTAGATTTTTTTACCCGCTTTTTCTTCTATATCAAATTTTGCCTGATTTTCTTTTTTGTTGATATCAACGACATTGATTTTTATCTCTTTTGGAGCGGTTAATTGATAAAAATTTTTATAAATTGCAGAGTAATTCTTAACCGAAATACGGGCGAAAAAATTGTTTTCCATTCTAGCTTTATGGGTTATATCATTACTAACCTCATGGATAATATCACCTATATTCAAATCGGGAAGGGAACCTGTAAGAATCCAGCCAGTTTCAGTGTATATGTTGGAAAAACTGCTAAAAGCGCTCTGACTAACCTTTTTCAGAATTGAATTCGGATCAACTTTGGCAATGGTTCCATTTGGCTTGATAATTTCAATTAAAGAAACTTCAACCGTATCATAATTTGAGTCGTATCCGAAATAAACCTGGCTGGATTGTTGTTTCCCTTCTTCTGTAAGAATTTTTTGATACGATTCGCTGATATCGGTACCAAGGCAATGCTTATCTATCACTACCTCTTCGTTATTAATGCTAATGGTTGAAGACTCCGGATAGTCAGCTGCCGAAATTTGCTGAAGAGCTTTAACAGCTGTATTATAGTCGGTTTTTTGTGCAAAAATCCAACTGCTTGTCAGAAAAAGAAAAATTAAAAGTTTTAAACGCATAATGTGTTTTTAATGGGGATTAGTCCATAAATGGATAATCCTAAATTTATAAATAAAATTAATTGCACAAAACTATATATTACTTTTCTCAAAACAAAGAAATAATTAAAATATATTCCTTTAGGTAATTGTTCGGAACATTTGGGGCGCACTTAATTGCCTGTTCGCTTGGCGTTATGAATGACCTCGAATCTTAATGAGATGTCATTTATAATCAAATAAAAAATAAAGCTACCGAAAGTAAGCGGCTTTGGTGTGTATAATGTCGGGATAAAGAAAAAATATTGAAACAATTTGAAACGAAATCTCTCGGATGTTACCAATTCGGTTATTATTGACCATTCAAATTTCAAAACTATTGCAAACACCTGCTTCCAGCGAAAGGTTCAACCCCAGCTAACTCCACCACAAAGGACAGCAGTATATTTTCGACCTACTGTAAAAAAAGAAGTAAAATTTGATTCTTAAATATAGATGACGTATTTTTGTTACAAAATAATAAACCATGGGAACCGGTTTTTAGAGGTGCCCTTAAATAAAACAAAGAATTATGAATAAACAGTATACCGTTTCACTCTACCTCCTTCATCGTTTGCAGGAGATAGGTATTAAGCACCTTTTCGGGGTTCCCGGAGATTATAACCTGGATTTCCTTGATGATGTTATGGATAGTCCCATTAAATGGGTAGGAAACTGCAACGAGTTAAATGCCGGTTATGCAGCCGACGGTTATGCTCGTCTGAACGGCATTGGTGCCGCTGTTGTCACTTATGGTGTAGGAGGATTAAGTATTATTAATGCTGTGGCAGGAGCATATGCAGAGCATGTCCCTGTGATCATCATCAACGGTGCACCCCCAGCACGCCGAAGGGAAGCTGGAACCATGGTGCATCACCTCGTTTCCAATTACTACTTGCAGCTTGATATCTTCAAGAAAATTACGGCTGATGCTGCCCTCCTAATTGATCCTAAAACTGCACCTGATGAAATTGACCGTGTTATCCGGAATTGCATTACACAGAAACTCCCTGCTTACATAGAACTTCCTGCTGATATTACCCACGCCCCATGTCATGCGCCAGGGGAGCCTCTTACTGAATTGCCATTAACTTCCAATCCGGATAGTTTGGCTGAATGCGTCAGGGAAGCTGTCGAGTTGATCAACAAGTCGGCAAATCCTATGATACTCGCCGGCGTAGAACTACTAAGATTCGGGCTCGGTAACGAAGCGCTCCGGCTGATTGAAACAAGCGAAGTTCCCTTTGCAACCATGCTCAGCAGCAAAGCGGTAATACCGGAGCTTCATCCTCAATTTACCGGCATCTACCAGGGTAGCTGGAGCAAAGAAGCAGTACGCCATCAGGTAGAGGATTCCGACTGTCTGCTATCGCTCGGAGCCTGGATGACAGATCTCGATACAGGTTTGTTCAGTATCAACCTTGATAACCGGCGGATGATAACTGTTGGCGGAGGCGAAGTCCGAATAGGCAGCCATTTTTATCATCAGGTACAATTGAATGATTTCATTTGCGAACTTACCAAGAAAGTTCAGCCCCGTTCTTACCTGTCTTCTCATCCGGCTGAATCATATCGTACCAAGCAACCCTTCGTTCCTAAGCCTTCGTGCATGCTGACCGCACAACGCCTATACGCATGTCTTAATTATTATCTCGACGACAACATGATCCTTCTTTCAGAACCCGGTGACTCTTTCTGCGCAACCCCTGAATTTCATATTGAAGAAGCCGAAAATTATATTGTCCAGGCTTATTATTGCTCCATCGGTTTCTGTACTCCTGCTGCTTTAGGCGTTGCAATGGCACGACCAGGGAAAAGACCTGTTATTCTTTCCGGCGATGGCGCCTTTCAGATGACCGCGCAGGAGGTTTCAACCCTGATCAGGGAACGATGCCCTGCGCTGATAGTAATCATCAACAACGATGGTTATTTGATCGAAAGGCGTCTCCACCAGGATGGAATGTATAACGATATCCAGATGTGGCAGTACTCAAAACTGCCCGGAGTGTTTGACAACGGATCCTTTGTTACCGGTATAAAGGTAACCACTGAGGAAGAACTGGAACAGGCAATGAAAACCGCCATAAGCCAGAAAGACAAACTTGTATTCATTGAAGCCTGTCTGCCAGACCGCACTTGCTCAGAGGGTCTCGACCGTCTCGGAGATACTTTTAGGAAATCACAGCAGAAGAAATAACAGCTTACTGCATTGAATTATTAACTCCACACAGTGGAGGTAAAGGCAGCGTAAGCTGTCTTTTTTGTTTTTATCAAAAAATAAAAGGGGATGAAAAAAATTTCACATCCCCTTAAAATAGACTATTTCTGGTAACTATTATTCAATTTGTGATAAGATCACTACATAGTTTTTCCCATATTTTTTTGCACACTTAGGACAAGTTGTGTACCACATAAACATTTTTTTAATTTTCAATCCTTTGGATTTAGCAACACTTTCGTAGTCTTTACACCATTTTCCAGTATCTTTGAAAGGTCCTTCATATACTTTGCTGTAAAACTTACCGCTTAACGTAGTATTTTCAGCATCTGGTATTTCCTTATCAACTGCAAGATATATATCCATATTCCATTTTGATGTATGATCCGAAAGGCAAAGCCAGTCCGGCACATTCGCCGCTGCCTTAGTTACTTTTTCAATAACCCTTTTCATTACTTTGCCAAAGTTGCATGGCATATAGAAAAAAGTACATATCCTGTCCTTAATGAATTTTTTATTATTCCATTCAAATGTTTTATCATCCCATAGTGTAGGGTCAAACTGAGGACAGCAAATAGGATCTGTTTCTGATTGAGTTGTCATAATAACCTCCTTTTTTTTGTTGATCTTTTATGTAAATTATATTTTAAAAGAATATTGTTGTAATCCTTATGCTACAAGCCATTGAAGCAATGCTAAGTTATAGCCTGTTTTAATTTCTGTCATCATATTTCCCATCTATTTGCTTTTTTGTATTAATTCATCAAAAAAACTTGGACCACTTAAATGGAATTTAATAATCTGTCTGTTTAGTTCAAAGAAATACCATGTTGATGTTGTTGAAGTAATAATATTTTTTTATTCGCTCTAGTATTCTTCTCCAATTGCTTTATATATTCAACTTCTTTGTCTGTCAACAAGATGTTATTTAGTCCAGATTTTGTTTTAAAGGTTAGTGTGAAAATTTGTCCTTGTTTAATAATGTATAAATAGTCCGTTGAACCACTAAAGCATCCATTTTCATCAAAGTAGATTCGCAATGTATCAATATTGGTCATGCGGTCTAAGAACAAAATAGAACTCGTGTCATATTGATAATATTTATTAAAATTTATTTTAGAAGTTGTTCTCTTATTAATGGTTACTTTCTGTTCAATACTGTCATAAAAAACAGAATGAACTCTCACAATATATTGTCCTTGTGGTATGCTGTCAATTATTTTGCAATTCATATATGTATTAACCCAAGTGTCAATTGTTTTGTCTTTACCTATAATTTCAATATTATGCCAGTATAGATTTTGTTTTGACGTCTTTATTTTTAATCTGCCATATAAATTTTGTCCATTCAAATTGCAGACAAAAAAACTTATTGTCAATATTAATATAAGTTTTATATATTTGATTTTGTTCATTTGATTGTCATTAATAAAATTGGCTATAACGATTAAGGTCTGCGACCGCCGCTGGTCGCAGACCTAAGTTATGCGGTTCGTTGTATTCGTTTTTCCGTTTCGCTTTTCATTTTTTCGTTGCGTGCGGCCCTTTTTTTTTGCTGTTTTTCATTAGTCATTTTCTTCGTAATAATATGAGTAGTCAATCCCTTTCATAAACATTTCGCGGTTGTTTATTTTGGTGGTGAGTGCTTTTTTCAAAAGTGATTTTAGAACATTACTTTTAGTTGGACTTAGCATCATTGCGTTCATGTAATCTCGCTTACTTATTTTACTCCAATCAACGCATTTTTTGAGGCGTTTTTTTAGTATCAAATCTAACCATATTCTGGTGCTTCTGCCGTTACCTTCCATAAAAGGGTGCGCAATGTTCATTTCTATATATTTGTTTACGATTTCGTCAAATGTAGTTTCGGGCATTGCTTCTAATTGCTTTAATGTATCGCCTAAGAAGCGTGATACAGCAAATTGAAAACCACCTTTTGAAATATTTTTTTGTCTGATTTGTCCCGCAAAATCATACAATCCGCCAAATAAATAAGCGTGTATTTGTTGCAAACCTTTGGTTGTACCAACTTCTATGCTGTTGATAAAAGAACTTTCAAACATTGCATACGCTTTTGTTTTGCTTTTTCCTTCTATGCTTTCATCACTGTATGTAAACCATTCTATAAATCGGTTTGCCTTTTTGCTCGGAAATTCTTTGCCTAAAGCAATAATGCCCTGGTAATCCAACATATCGGTTATATATCGTTTACCGTCTCTTGCTAAAAGTTTCAGCTGGGTAGTAACGCTAACCAACTCGTTGTTTTCTTTTTTCAATTTGGCTTTAAGATATTTCCAATAGTTGCGGGTTTTGGTGTAGTCGTTTTGGTCGGTA